>JAYSVZ010000351.1:0-5327 GCA_043718305.1 Planctomycetota bacterium
AATCCGCCGAGTCCCTCGGAGCAGCTTCCCGCGAACAGTTCTACGTCTCGGCATCGCGAGGCCGCGAGCAAGTCACCGTCTATACCGATGACAAACACCGCCTGCTCGAAGCCATCAACCGCATCGACGACCGCCTGACCGCCACCGAACTTGTCCAAACTTCGCGACCCCCGAAAGACAGACCGGGAGCCCAGGTCTCGTTCCAACAACACCGTGCCCGAATGCGAAAACAACTCCTCCTCCACAGCCTTTCCCTCCCGGTGAGCCCATTCACGGAACCCCAACGAGCAGAGCGAGACCATGACCGATAGCGTGCTGACCAAATACACTCGCAAGCCCGACGACAGCGTTGACGCCACCGAAGCCGACGACGAGCAGGAGGATTCCATGTTCTCTGGCCCGGTGGCGCAGATGCAATGCGATGCGGATGAACGACGCCCCGTGGCCCGCGTACGGCTGGGGGGCCACAGTGGGCCTTGGTTGGCCCACCTCGTCAGCCAGGACAAGGGCTTCAAACTTCAGGCGGTCGGGCTCAGCGTCCCGGCGTTCGCGGTACAGGGCGGGCCGGTCGAGGATGTGGGCCAGTTCGTGGATCGTGATCCCCAGCACCACGGCTTCGAGGTCCTCGGGATGCACATCGGCCTGCATCGCTAAGTCGTTGAGGACCAGACATGGCCCCCGGCCTCGCCAGTGGGGAATAAACTCTCGCAGGTACAGATCGAGAGACGGGCTGGTGTAGGCTTCGGAGCCTTCCGCCGTTCCGTATTCCGTCGAGATGGCCGACTGGCGGAGGATGTACAACTCGTGGCCAGCCGGATCCCGGCTGGCGATCGCTCGGCACAGCTGGCCAGCCCAGTCGACCAAGGCAGCGAAGTCACTCATGGGCGGCGTACTCCTGTTCCAGCTGCTTCAATCGCCGCCATTCCGCCAGCGGGACCAGGATCACTTCGGTCTTGCGGTAGCGGCGGATCGCGAGCGGCGTCCCAGACCGCGCGACCTCCTGAACCGCGAAGCCCAGTGAGTCCCGCAATTCGGTGATTCCGACCTGAAATTCGGCAATCGTCTCAAAGTCGTCGTGTGGCATGGGGGTTCCAATCCTGTACAAGAAATAAACTCTGCCTATGACCGCTACGGTTCCCTCTGGTATGAGGAAGATGCCCCCCGGCGGGGGAGGAACCATTGGCATGTTCGAAGTACACTTCGAACGTATCTCACGTTCACCGTTCCGTATCACTTCGGAGAAGGCCGTTGCATCCACAGACTTTCCTGAAGACGTTCTGGCGATTGGAACTCAGGCCTACGGTGTTCGTCGCGATGAGCTTCGCGTCCCAGTACCAATCACGGTTTGACGACATCATCGCACCAGCTATTCGATCAGTCACAGTGGGCGGAATTCAGCTGCAGCCTCTCCGTGTTGATATCTCGAAGAGCGGCGATTCGATTCTCACGGAGATAAGCGACAGTATTGCCCATTCACGAGTAGTTCTGGCGGACGTGTCAACGATTGGAAGAGACTCGGTTACTGGTCGCCCTTATCGTAACGCAAATGTCCTGTACGAAGTTGGCCTTGCACTTTCATGTCGCCACTCTTCCGAAGTACTTCTTCTGCGTGATGATCGGGACGACTTTCTGTTTGACGTGAGCACGATCCCTCACAAGACAGTTGACTTCACGAATACCGTCACAGCGAAAGAGGCAATCACCCAAGAACTAGTGGCGCGAATCAACGAGCAGAAATTCCACTTGGATGCACGAGTCCAGATAGCGATTGATTCTCTCAGTGCAGAAGAAGTCCTTCTCTTTAAGCATACCAAACAGTACACGGAATTGAGTGTGTGGGGACAAGAAGTCAAAGGCATCTCCAATTGGTGGAGTGATGCTGTGCAGCGATTATTGGACAAGCGAATCATTAGGCTGGCCGGAGAGTTTGATGAGCAGATACCAGCCTTTCAATTCACACCTCTCGGCGGCGTAGTGCAAAAAATGGTTAACATGGGACTACGCAAAATCACGCCTGACATTGCTCCAACGGTCGAATTGAAGGACGAGAAGAGCGAGTCGCCTTCGGTTGAGTCGGTAACTGGGTGATTGCCTTGTCTCCAATTCCACTACCGTCCTCGCCTCGACACTGTGATGCCCGACCGATACGTGAGTTAGCCCGCGATTGCTCACCAGCCCACAAACGCGTTCCTTGGCCGTGTCCTCGAACGGTTCTTTTTCCTCAGCACTCAAATCTTCATTGGAACGCCGTCATGATCGCCAATGTCATTGCCTTAATCGGTCATTCAGCGGCCGGAAAGTCTAGCTGCCTCACTCATCTTGGAATTGAACGAGAAGCGGACATGGATGTGGCACTCGGCACGTCCGCTTCACCGCCAATGATCAAAGCGATGGAGTGGATAACGTCAACTGATCGTCCATCGATCGTTGTCGTCAGTAATCATGAGGAAATGCTCAAGGCAATGCATCGAGCCAAATTGAACCTCGAACATTCAGTTCTCTTTGACGCCATCCACTTCGTTTATCTGCGAAAGCCAAAAGATCGATTGGCACGCCATCTCTCATTACCAACTGCTGGAGGGGAATCTCGCCCAATAGATGGTCAGAAATACACACTTGCACAGTACGATCGATTCGACCTGATGTTCAAAGAGTTGTCAGATCAAATAATTGAGTGCACAACATCGTCTATTGACAACGTGTCCAACGAGGTTCGAATTCTAGGTGATCTTGCATTTGGTAACAGAGTCAATGTGTGAAAGTAAATTGCATTCTCGTTCCGGTGGGTGGTGGGTACGGAGCCGCCCCCCGGGGGCGGTCCGTACCCACCACCCACCTTCGGACTCACTGGCTCATTTCACTCTGTTGATTTCTCGTCGCCTCACCCTGATACCCGGACGGACAGCTCCTTATGTATATAAGGAGCTGTCCGTCCGCCCCGGTATCACTCAGACTGGGACACTGGTGTTGTCCCGCTATCGTTCCGAGTGTCCGGCCCATCAGGCGGGCAGCTCTTTGGAACTCGTTTTGGTGGGTAGGCCTACCAACCGGTAGCCCTCGTTTTCCCGATGGCCACGTCCTTTGATTACCGTGCAGGGGGCGACTGTTCCCCGCTCCAGAAGTTCGTCCAGAGCCTCGCGGGCTCCGCCGGTTGATCCTTCACCAGGACGCCTTCGATCAGGTACGTCAGATCGAACTTCCCCGTGGCCAGTTCCGCAGCTGTGATGCGTTGGGACGGCTGGCGTTCGCCGCCAAGCGAGTCCTCGATCGCCTGCAGCTTCGCCTTCCCATCGGCCAGTACGACGCTGACGGGCTTTGACTTGGCGTTGGCCAGGTACGGGAGGTCACGGGCCAGCTTGAGGAGTTGGTCGCGGGCAGTGGTGTCGTTTGACATGACCGCTTCACATTGCGTTTGTGACACACGAGAACGGAATGACGTGTTCGGATTCATTGCCATGGAGTGGAACTGAGAGATGACAACTCTGCTGACGACAGTCCCGGTCGACGAGTCTGAAGTGGACCCCGTTTTTTGGACCACGGGGTTAGATGGAAAGTGGGGTTGGGATCGGGGACAACTTGGGGAGTCGTGGTTGGTTCTCTGAAGGTTGATTGAGATGTCTCGGAAGCGTCGGTTGTTTGAAGCGTCGTTCAAGGCTCGAGTGGCTTTGGATGCGGTGCGGGGGCTCAAGACTGTGAGCGAGTTGGCGGCTTTGCACAAGGTGCACCCGTCTCAGATCACCGCTTGGAAGAAGCAGCTCTTGGAGGGAGCGGGGACGTTGTTCGAGGGACCGGCCTCGAAGGCCGACAAGAGTGATGAGCCGAGTTCAAATTGCAGTGAAAGTCTTTGGGCAGGATTTACGGGAACTTCGGACTGCCGCCTACGACATCCAGGAACGCATGCAGCCGATCCCCGGTATCGTCGATTTGCAGATCGAACCGCAGGTCGAGATTTCGCAGGTCCGGCTCAAGGTCAAACGCGATGAGGCCGCTCGCTATGGACTCGCTCCGGGAGACATCGCCGAACTCTTAGAGACGGCCTACAAGGGGCGAGTTGTCTCGCAAGTGCTGGACGAAGATCGGTACTTCGGTCTGGTGGTGAAATTCGATGACGAATCAAGGAGCGACCCAAGTGTCATCAACGAAACGATTTTGGAGACGCCCTCCGGTCGCCGCGTGACACTGGGACAGGTGGTCGAAGTGCTGGACACGACCGGACCGAACACACTCAACCGGGAACACGTTCAGCGCCGAATCGTCGTCTGCTGCAACACGCAAGGCCGAGACCTAGCAAGTGTCGTCGCCGACATCAAGCAGGCACTCACCCCAGTGGAGAACACACTGCGAGACCTGCCGGGCAGCTATTATCTGGAGTACAGCGGCCAATTCGAGGCGCAGCAAGAGGCCAATCGCCGCCTCGCGATCCTGGGGACGATCAGTATTCTCGGAGTGTTCACCATCGGCTTACCGCTGGGCGTTTCATCGTGTAGATCGGTGGCATAGCGGGACCAATCGACTTTCCGTTCCAGTTCCCAAGCTCGGCCTCCCTCGGGAGTCATTTCATACAAGTTCTCGCCTGGCTCGCGGCCGTAGTGGTACTCATTCGAGATGATTAGAGCAGTTTCCGAACTGGTCTTCAGCGACAGATTGGAACACTAATCCACGCTATTCAACACTCATCCGGAGCCGAATTTTGAGATGCTGCTCAATCGTAAAGCTCTTCAGGATTAGCGAAGATCAGTGAAGATGAGTGTTCCCCACTCCGGGTTGAGGGTGAATTTTCACTGAAGAGCAATTCTGGAAATGCTCTAACAGACTTTTTTGAACCATCGCAAGCAGGCACTTGTGAAGCTGATCATCATCCAATGAATGCGGCCAATGCATCCAATGGCCACCAAACCAACCTTGAGAAAGCATGCCCTCCAAGGGCACGCCGATCAAACATGACGTCGAGTAAGATCAACTCGTCGTCAGTCAAGTCGGTCAGGTGCGTGCGTCGAAGTTGTCGTTTCATGTCTACGTCACCATAAACCCATCGAGGTCGGTCGCCTCATCGAGCGGACCCTGGGGTTGCAGGCACCCCGCAGCCCAGTCGAGCCAGGCCGGTTTCGGGAGGCCGTATGGGCGGAACTTTTCGATCGCACCGCTCTCCTGAAAGTGCAGCAGCGCGCGGTGCGTGCCTAGCCGGCTCGCAATCGGGGAGTCGACCAGGTTGCTCGAATCCGCAGCGTTCATCTGGAACAGCACGCGGCGTTCCATCTCGCGCAGCGACTGGCGGCTCATCCAGCGTTCGAGGTTATTGAACGAGTCGCACCAGATGATCGTGTGGA
>JAYSVZ010000352.1:0-5320 GCA_043718305.1 Planctomycetota bacterium
CGATCATGGACGAGGACTGCCTTCGAATTCAAGAGAGATCGAGTGCGGTTCTAAGATTTGTTTGACCGACACGCTCTTGTGACCATGAATTCGACGATCCCCAGCGGGGCGATACTCAGCGGGGTAGCCCAGGCACTGCTTCGAGTGTCTGGGTTGCCGAGCAACAAGATGTCCGGATGACAGGCTCACCCTGGTGATCCTTCTTGCCCTCCGCATTCTAATCAAACAACCCACGCACTTCACCCGGAGGCTTCTTCGTCTTCCGCGCCGCGAGGAGAGCAGTCGGCATCTTGTAGCGAACACTTTCGACGCCTGTTACGATCAATCTGTCACCGCTCCTCGACTCAAATCCGTAACGAGTCTCACATGGCTGCACTCACACATTCCGTCGGCATTGATCTCGGGACGACCTACTCCTGTATCTCCTATCTGAATCCCCAGGGGCAACCGATCACGCTCCCCAACGAGGAGGGGGAGTTGACCACGCCGTCGGTGGTTCTGATCGATGGCGAGGATGTCGTCGTCGGGACCGAGGCCCTGCGGAATGCGGTCGCGAATCCCGATCGCGTGATCGAGCACGCCAAGCGTTTTATGGGCGACACGCGTAAAGCGTGGACCGTCGACGGGCAGCGCTACACGCCGATCGACGTATCAGCCTTTGTGATTCGAAAGTTGCTGGATGGGGCCGAGTCGCGGCTGGGGCCGGTGAAGCATGCGGTGATTACGGTGCCCGCTCAGTTCAGTGACATTCAGCGGCAGTGGACCTCAGAGGCGGGTCGCTTAGCGGGGCTCGAACGGGTCGACATTATCAACGAGCCGGTGGCCGCTGCGTTGTGTCATGTGCTGGGCGAGGGGAACTGGTTCGCCGAGATCGCGAACGACCAGACAGTGATGGTGTTCGATCTAGGGGGCGGGACATTTGACCTGTCGCTGGTGCGATACAACAAGGACAAGGTGACCGTGATCGCCAGTGGCGGCGATCTGCATCTGGGGGGCCTCGACTGGAACAAGACGCTGGAGACCTTCGCCTGCGAGGCCTTCATCCAGGAGTCGGCGAACGATCCCCGCTTCGACCGGGAGACGATGCAGGCCCTCTCTCTGGAAATCGAGCAGGCTAAACGGAGTCTCAGTGTGCGCCCCCGCGCGACGATCGCGCTGACCCACGCCGGTCGGCGAAAGGTTTTCCCCATCGATCGGACTGAGTTCGAGGGGTTCACGAAGTCTCTCGTGAAACGGTGCGAGGATATTTCGCTGGGCCTCCTCAAGACGCACAAGATCGGCTGGGCCAGAGTCGACGCGGTGCTGATCACCGGCGGGGCGACGCGGATGCCGATGGTCCGTGACATGCTCAAGCGGATCAGCGGGACGACGCTCAACTCGACGTTGTCGCCCGACCAGTCGATCTCGAACGGGGCTGCGTACTACGCGGGCATGCTGCTGAGTGGGGAAAAGTTTGCCTCGTCGTTCCTCAATCGCCAGGCATCCGCGCGGCTAGCCCGCTTCAAGCAACAGAGCGTGAGTGCGCGCGGCCTGGGGATTCTGGTCCGGGAACCGGTCACGGGAAATCGCGTGCCGCACTATCTGATTCCGGCCAGCACGCCGCTGCCGTGTGCTTTTAAGCAAACCTTCGGAACGGTCAGCACAAACCAACGGCGAGTCCATTTACATATCGTGGAGAGCGGGACTTCAGTCGAGCAGCCGTATGTAGAACTGGGGGCTTGCATGGTGGAGGATCTCCCAGCGAATCTCTCGGTGAATACACCGATCGAGGTCACGATTCGGTACGACGAACAGGCCCGCGTCCATGTCTCCGCTCGCGAACTGGCCAGTGGCAAAGAAGCCCGAACTTCGATCGTCCGGCAAGAGAATGTCATCAGCCAGACCTTGCCGGATATGCCGGAGTCGAACACCACCCCATCATCGCTCTCCCTTCCGCAGGGAGGCTCCGTGACCGGCGAGGGGCACGCGATGATGAAAGTCCGCAGCGCGAAGGACAAAGAAAAGCCGCCCGCCCTAGCCTCGGTGTTTCGCCCCTCGGGCGATCCACGGACAGCAGCTGGCCAAAGTGAAGCGGCCGTGGCCAAGACCGAAAAGATGACTTCCGTCCCTCGTCCGCCCGTCACGATTAAGCGTCCGGCATCTGCCGAGAAGGCCCCACCGGATGCCTCCGCCCTGCTCCAGGCCCTCTCTCCACCGCCACCGCCTCGCAAATCGGAAGCGGCTCCCCCATTGCGTCCCACGCGTCCCGTCCCGCCTGCATCGTCCACCTCGAAACCCTTGGCTCACGGCAAGCCAGCCACCAGCAGCCCCGCCAAAGAGACCCGTTCGGTCAGTGGCAAGACCCCTGCCGGACGCCAACTCGAACAGGCGGAACGCCCCGTCCCCCTCTGCAACAAATGTGGCGAGGTGCTGGTCCGAGGCCAATGCCTGGCCTGCGGAAAAGGAATCGGCACCGCCAAAAAGAGTCCACCTCCGAGTCGCCCGGCTCCGGGTAAGCCCCCCATTAAGAAGCCGCCTCGCAAGGAAAAGGACGGCGAGGATGAGTTCTGGGAGATCATGGAGTAGCGACGATTACGGAGTCGCAGACTTCGTGGGCCGTGCCGGAACGCCCGGAAGATCGGTCGGGCGCTCCGTGGTGCTCTCCCGCTCGATCGTCTTCCAGAGCGGCACCGTGGCGTTGGTGATCTCGCCACCGGTCGACAGAAACATCCGGCCATCCTTGAGCCCCGCGTCAATATTCAGCACTGGGTTTCCGTCCCCCGTGAAGCGGGCCTTCCGTAGCGGGGTCCACTCCCCATTCGCCGCTTGAACCCAGCCAGGGCCGAACTCCGCGCGGCGCGTCTGCGTGGTCGACACGCGGTTGCGACGGAAGTCTTCGACGAAGCAATAGTGCCCGCGCAGGAGTTCTCCGCCGGTCGGTGTGGAAAAGGTCACCAGGTGCTTCCACTGCTTCGTCTCGGGAACGAAAAAGTAGCCCCCGTACTCGCTTCGCTGGCCATCGGCCCGAGCGGTTACGAGGAAGCGGTAAGTCGTGTCGAGCTTCCAGTCGTAGTCGAAGAACGACTGCCCGCCGGTCCCTTCGTTGCCGAACCGCCCGACGCGCACGGCATCATCTTTGTGAAGCAGTTTGACGCGGTTGTCCTCCGTGACCTGGGTCGGATCGTTCTGCTCGCCGGGATCCCACACGGAGAACAAGATGACCTTCTGCTTGTCGACCAACTCCTGAATTCCGAAGTACCCCTTGCCCCATCCACAGACCATGAAATAGGTGCCTTCCGCCGACTGCCGGACCGTCATCTCGTTATAGAAGGCGATCCCCTCTTCCGCCGGATAACCGAGATGGACCGAACGACAAGCGATTCCCCGGAGCTTCTCGTCAGCCTGGATCGAGGAACTGAGCAGGAGTGTGACCCAACAGGCAGCAACCCAAAGACGCATGTGACGACTCGATGGAGTGGGGAATTGACGGAGTGAGGATATCGCGCAATTCACAGTTGAGAAGCGATCCACCAGGATGAGCTTCAAACGTTGGTGGCTTTTCGCTTCATCTAAAAGTCTTGGGGAAGGGGCTGGCGTTCGGTAGAGAGTCCAGTCATCGATTACTGTGGGTTGGTCGGCGAAGAAGGGGCCTTATGTTCACATTCGGCGGGCGGGTCCAGATTCAAGGGATCGGCCAGTCAATTTGACTTGAGCCGTTCTTGTCGATCACTAACCTTGCGGCCAACTTCGAGGAGTTCGTTCACCGTGGCATGGTTGACTCAGTTCTGTGGACAAGTGGGTCTGTCGTGGGTTCAAGGGATTTTCGGCAATGTGCCCGGGCGGAGCGGGGGCCAAGGGGCGCTCGCGTTCGGCGGAGAAACGCTCGCCGGGCCGAGTTGCTGGACAACCGGGTCTTGTTGGCAGCTTTGATTGGGATCGAGTTCCATATTATCTGTTCCCTGATGAGGGCTTGCGGTAGACTGCGAGTAACGCGTCGCGAGATTCGCGACGTTGTTTCTCTCCCGGAAAACCTCGCCCATGTTCACCGGTCTTGTCGAAGGATTGGCCACCGTTCGGTCCTTGACGCCCGAGGAGATCGCGTTGACGCTGGTGATCGAGGCCCCGGCGGAACTGCCGGAGCGCGACACCGTGCAGATCGGCGATAGCGTGGCGATCAACGGGTGCTGCCTGACCGTGGTGGCGATCGAGGGGGCTCTCTGGTCGTTCCAGGCGGGGTCCGAGACTCTTTCGCGGACGAACCTGGGCCACTTGCAAGTCGGACATCGCGTCAATATCGAACGCGCGTTGCAGGTCGGAGCCCGCCTCGGAGGGCACTTTGTGCAAGGGCATATTGATGGTCTGGCCCGTGTCGACCAGATCGAGCGTGAAGGGGAATGGACGCACATGACCTTTCGCGTCGATCCGCATCTGACGCGGGCGATGGTCGAGAAAGGTTCCGTCACAGTCGATGGGGTGAGCCTGACAATCGTGGCGGTCGACGAAGCGACCTTTCGTGTCGCCTTGATCCCCCACACGCTTCAGGCGACGACTCTCGGCCAGCGCGGGATCGGCGATGCCGTGAATATCGAGACCGACATCCTCGGCAAATACATCCAGAAACTATTGGGAAAGTGAACTCGCATGGATTGGCTCAAGCACGCCTTTGCGATCGAAGGGCCCGACGGGGAGCCAACACCCGAGGAGACGCAACTCGTCGACCGCCTGTGCCACGAAATCGTACGGCGGCGGCTGACCGTCCCCGCCATGGTCTTCCTGGAAATGTCCCTGCCACTCAACAAACTGGGGGCCCAAGCCCTCCATTTCTTCAGCCCCCTGCTCGACATGTTCTCGAAACCAGCCGAGGGAGAATCGACCGCCCCCCGCAAACCAGCTCATCAAATACTGGCCGCGTTTTTGGAACGCCCAGGATCGATCGCCAGGCTGTCGGACCGGATTGAGGCCATCGAAAAGACCAGACTACCTTCGGACGGCAAGCCGGGAGAAACGGCTCCTCACCAGCCCGAGTAATCGACAGCGATGATCTCTCGATCGCAACGGGCAGCCACTGCCAGAGTGCCCCAGAAACGCAGCCGAGGTCTCCCGGTTACCGATGGGCTGAAACGGTGATGGGCTTGGTTAGGGGCGAGGATCGCTGGTGACCATATAATGGTTCGTCACCAAATGGGCCGTCCACGCGGGGGCCGCTCCCAGTTTAGAAATACAAAGCCCCGCTTGATCGAGGGCGTTGCCCCCGATCCCCAGCAGGCAACAGGGGAGAGTGTCAATCCACTTTGGTTTTTTGAGTCCTGCTCGATGGGACACGGACATCGCATTCCAAGCC
>JAYSVZ010000353.1:0-5307 GCA_043718305.1 Planctomycetota bacterium
ACCGAAGCCAAGCTTCTCACCGCTCAGGAGTACGTGACGCTGCTCGGCTCGAAGTGGGAAGAGACCCAGCGGCTGATCAAGGGGCAGCTCAACGACTGAGGAGGGGCGACGATGGGCAGACCGCTTGGCAGTGTGCGATGAAATTCCCGTGGCGGTGGTCGCCGAAAGTGGCTATGACTCCCCGAGGGCTTTGATGACTCGCGAGGCTACGGTGGTCACTGCCGCAGTTTCGGGTGTCGTCTCGACTACTCCCTCGCTCCCAGCCCCACTCCGCAGAGGGAGCGGGGAGCCGGATGGCCGCTTGGTCTCTGTGGTGAATCCGACCTCTGATGCAAGTCAAAACCGCCGACTCTGGAACTTCATTCGACCGTCCGATCCCGTATCGGCGGCGGGAGGATATCGTTGTCGCGTGGGTCAAGTACCGCAGCGTGAACCATGCGGTCATCAAAGACCCCATCGGTCTGAAGTACCATCAGCTTTCCCCCGAACAGTACGCTGTTCTGGACCGGCTGAACGGCGAGAATAGCCTGCGGGAAATTCGAGAGCAGGTCCAACTTCTCTTTCCCACCGAACACTTTTCGCTGGTCGATATCCAGGGACTGGTGATTGACCTTCAGGAGAAAACGCTCCTCGTCGCGCTGCGGCTGGGCCAAGGCCCAGCCTTGCTCAAGGCCCATCGCGACGCCGTCCGCAAAAAAGTCATTTCCACACTGCGGAACCCGCTGACGATTCAGCTCCCGGGTTGGGATCCCGAGCGGTTCTTACAGGCGGCGTTGCCGTTTGTGAGTTGGATCTTCAAACCGGCAGTCATTGCCACACTATTGTCGATGGTGGGGGTGGCGCTGTTATTCTTGGCCTCGCGGTTTGCCGAGGTCCAGAAGCAGATTCCGGAGTTTCAGCGGTTCTTCGCGTGGCCCAATCTGATGTATCTGTGGATCATCCTGGCTTTGATCAAGGTGATCCACGAACTCGGACACGGTCTCTCCTGCAAATATTACGGCAGCGAGTGCCACTCGATCGGCGTGATGCTGCTGGTCTTTAGCCCCACGATGTACTGTGACGTGACCGACTCGTGGATGCTGAAGAACAAGTGGCAGCGGATCATGATCGGGGCGGCGGGGATGTACTTCGAGGTGCTGCTCTCGACAGCGGCGCTGCTGATCTGGTGGAACACCGAAGCGGGGATGCTGCATTATCTCTGTTTGAACACGTTCTTTGTGTCCACCGTTTCGACGGTCATTTTCAATGCGAACCCACTGCTCAAGTACGACGGCTACTATATGTTGTCGGACCTGCTGGAGATTCCGAACCTGCGGCAGAAGGCGGACCAGATCACGCAGCGGATTCTGGCCAAGTGGTGTCTGGGGATTGATCTGCCCGCGCCAGCGTTTCTGCCGGACCATGGGCGGTTCTGGTTTTTCGCGTATGTCATCTGTTCGGCGATTTACCGATGGATGGTTTTCGCCGGGATCATTATGTTCTTCTACACGGTACTCAAGCCGTACCGCCTTCAGAGTTTGGGGATTCTCATGGCTCTCATCACGATTGCGATCTCCCTCGGCGGGTTCTTATGGAACACGTACAAGCTGATCTCGCAGCCCAGACGCGATTCGATCAGTAAGCCGCGGCTGGCGGTGTCGGTGCTTTTGCTGGGAGTGCTGGGCTACTTGGCCTTTTTCCTTCCGTTCCCGTGGTACATCGAAGCCCCGTTCTACGTCGAGCCCGCCCAAGCCGCGCATGTTTACACGCAAGTCCCCGGATTCGTCGAATCGCAACCGGTCCAACCCGGCACACGCGTCGAGGCGGGTCAAGTCGTGTTGACGATGACCAACCCCGAGTTAGAAGCCCAAGTCGATCAGGCCAAAATCGAACGGAACGTCGCCGAGAGCGAGCTCAAGAGTGCTGTCGGGCAGCGCGATCCGTCCGCTGTCACCGTCGCCACGGAGAAGGTCGCCTCGGCCACCCGGAAGGTCGCCCAGCTTCAGGAAATGCACAGCCGTCTGACGATCGTGGCCCCCAAGGCTGGGATTTGGCTGGCTCCACCGCGGACAGCTGCGCCGACCTTGGAGCAGCAACGCGAACGCCTGACCGGGTGGACTGGCGTTCCGACGACGCCTCGAAATCGCGGAAGCCACCTGGAGCCGCAGACGCAGATTGGCACGATCGCCCCGTCGAGCGATTTCCAGGCGGTCCTTGTGATGGATCAGACGGAGCGGGAAGAACTGGTCCTCAACGGCAAGGTGCGGCTGAAACTCGAAGAGCTACCGGCAGAAGTCTACAGTTCGAGCTTGACCGAGATTTCGCATCGGCACTTGGAGTTCGCTCCGAAAGGTCTGTCGAACCGATCCCAAGGACCACTGGTGACCGTCACAGACGATCAAGGTCGCGAAAAGCTCACGAGTATTACTTACCAAGCGATCGCCCCGCTGCCGTGCGACAACCCCTTGGTGCGAAATGGGATGCGCGGAAGTGCCCGCTTCTTCCCCGAGAACCGGTCACTGGCCAATTGGCTCTGGCGGTACGTTCAGACGCTGTTCCGGTTTCGGTTGTAACGAAGCGTCCGATTGCAACGAGAGATGCGAAGAATCTGATTGTAGTGAATAGAACGCGCTTCCCTGGTCGATAGACCAGAGGATCAGCCGGATTCCGGTCTGGGAAGGGGGGCGATGTCAGAATGGGGAGGGGGCTCATTCCAGAGCCGCGTTCGCGCGGACGCTGGCGGACCGCCATCGCGACATTCGCGATGCTGGCCTCTCTCTGCAATCCCGGTTGCCGAAATCGCCGTTACGTGAATTACTGGGAAGATGAATACGTTCATCAGTCGATCGAAAACGTCATTGATGAACCGTTTCAGCATGCCACTGAGGAAGTGCTTGCTCCGTCGTCGGTTCTGCTGACTGGGGAGCCGATTCGTCCCGCTAGTTTCGAAGAGACCACCTTCCGCGAGATGACGCTGCAGGAAGTGATCTTCGAGGCCCTCACCAACGCGCAAGTCATCCGCCAGGGGGGTGACTTCTTATCGCCCGGCAATCCGCTGCTGCGGTCCCCCGAGAGCGTCGCTTCGATCTACGACCAGGCGATCCAAGAGTCGGGCGTACTCTTCGGCCAGCGGGGGGTGCATGCCGCCTTGTCCGAGTTTGATTCGCAATTCACCACGCGGATGTTGTGGGGCAACAGCACCCAGATTCAAAACAATCAGTTCACCTCGGGCGGGATCGCCGCTGGACTTCCCCTCGTGGAAGACACAGCTCAGTTCTCAGCGACCCTGCAAAAGTCGCTTTGGTCCGGCGGCCAGATCGGCCTGAGCCATAGTATTAACTATTCCTCGAACAATGCCCCGGGAAGACTCTTCCCGTCGGTCTATGACGGGAACGTCAGGCTCGAATACCGTCAGCCCTTACTCGCGGGGGCGGGTCATGAGTATACAGCCATTGCCGGTCCGATCTCCGAAAACATCCAGGGCGTCACCGGCGTTCAGCAGGGACTGCTGATCTCGCGGATCACCAACGAGCAGTCACTGCTCGACTTCGAACTCTCGGTGACCGAGTTTATTCGTGAAGTCGAGAACCAATACTGGCGGCTCCATGTCGCCTACCAGACGCATGCCATTCGAAAAGATGGTCTGATCCAGGCCCAGCAAATCTTCGAAATGGTTCAAAACCGCGAAGATAGCCCCGGCGGTGATCTCTCGCATTACGTCGAAGCGCAAGAAGGGGTGCTGCAGGCCGAAGCAGCCCTCGACGAAGCGTGGGAGGGGATCTACACCGCCGAACTCGCCTTGCGAAACGTGATGAGCATCCTCATCGACAACGTGGCCCTGATCCGTCCCACCGACAAGCCGGTCACTGCCGAGATCGATCCGAACTGGGATCTCTCTCTGGGGACAGCATTAATCAACCGCCCGGAACTCCGGAAGCAGAAGCTCGCGGTGAAGAGTGCCGAGCTTCAATTGCGCGCGGCTGAGAACTTGAACCGCCCGCGGCTCGACTTCTTGATGAGCGCCCAGTCGAACGCCTTCGGGGACGATCTCATGGGGGCCCGGCACACCGATGGAACCAACCGGCCGCTCGGCAGTGCATACCACCGAATGTTCAACGCGGGTGAAACGGGGTGGAACATTGGAGCCGAATACTCGCAACCCCTCGGCAGGCGTTTCGCCCAGACGCAACTCCAGAACAACGAACTGAAGCTGACAAAAGCCGTTCGCACCCTGGAGGTCCAGGAAGTCGATGTCCAACAACAGATGGCACAGGCTTTCAACGACCTCCGTCGCAATAACAAGGCGATGCACAAGCAGGCCCAACTCGTCCAGAACGCCGAGCAACGACTGATCGCCGCCGAGGAAGAGTACAACTCGAACCGCGATGGCCAGGCGTATCTGTCTCTCGAACAAATTAACCGCGCTCGGCAGTTACTCAACCAGGCCGAAACCAACCTCCTCCGCAGCCAGGTCGAATACACCCTCGGCACCACTCAAATCGAATACCGCTCAGGGCAACTTCTGCAACTCCGAGGTGTCGTATTGGGCCGGGGATATCAGTCGAGCATCACCGGCCCAGCCATGGAAAGCTCGCTCCCGGCGATCATCGAACTCCCCAGCAACGGAGACTCAACGCCCTCACCACCGACTCTTGAACCAGCCCCGAATGAAGATGCACCGGCTCCCCCGGTTGAAGAAAAGCCGCCGCTCAAAGCTGATGCCGAAAACGCAGAAGTCTCGCCCGCATTGTAGCTCGGTCGCTCCGCGACCGAGACTTCGTACGGGAACCAACCATCGAAGAACGCCCGTCGTAACATTCCACTCACACTCACTTGACAAATCGAATCACACCGGTGAATGATTCAACCCGTGGACGTTGACAGCTTGCCGAACGCCTGAAATTTGCAGTGAGGGTTGACTATGTCGCTCCTTTCTTCGCTGGTTCGTGTGCTGAAGACCTCCGTTGAAAGGATGGGGGGGGTAGGCCCTCTCGGCGGAGAAGTGGCGTGAACCGCCTGGCCCGTTGCGCGGTCATAGCTGGGCTTGAGCAGCGGTTGCTGCTGACGAATTACACGCTTCTGCATTACGAAACACATAACAATATCTCGTTCCGCGATCCGGGATACACCGCCACGATCTCTCCGCCGGAGACGGGTCACTTTGTGCATCTGGGGCAACCGATCCATGGTCAAGTGCACGACCACGGGGGCGGGACATTTACATATATCCCGGACGATTACTATGTTGGTCCGGACTACTTTATCGCCGACTTCCATAACTACGTTGACTACGGCGAGTATGGTGGTATTACGGACAACATGTACTTT
>JAYSVZ010000354.1:0-1857 GCA_043718305.1 Planctomycetota bacterium
CCGCTGAAACGACGGGCACTCGTCAAGAAAACCGAACCCCGCCCCGCTTCGCCAACGGCAGCCCCTTCATCACAGCCGCCGTCTCCTGACGGAGGGCGCCGCGCATGAGGGTCCGCATCCCGCGTCCGAGTCGTCCGATGCGGATGGACCTGACGCCGATGATCGACGTGGTGTTCAATCTGGTGATCTTCTTCTTGGTGGCCTCGCACTTCTCGAACGAGTCTCAGAAGCCGGTCGACTTGCCGAAAGCCACGACCTCGAAGGAAGACGAAGAAGACCCGCGCCGATTGATCGTCACGATTGCTGCGGACGAGACCCTCTATATCGGGGAACAGATCGTCACCTTGGTCGAACTCCGAGCGCAGGTGCGTGAAGATCTCGCCAAACATGGCTCCGAGTTCGCCGTCCAAGTGCGTGCGGATCGAAAGGTGCCGTATCGCGCCGTGGAGCCGATCCTGGTGGCCTGTGCCGAGGAGGGGGTCGTGAAGTTTGGGTTTAAGACTGATCAGAAGTAGTGGAAGCCCCCCGATGTCGCTCCGCGACTCGGATTTTGTGAAGTACCGTCAACTGGCAAATGCCTCCGGTGCAGGCAAGAAGTATGCTGTTATGCCTGTTATGCAGTGAGTTCGTCTGGTGTCGATTGACATCACGCGACGCCACGGGTACGGCCAACTCGATTCGCGTTTTACTCCTTGGGGTGTTCCCATGACTGCCAAAGATCGCATTGTCGGCGAAGCGTTGGCCCTCCCCGCACGGGACCGGGCGGAGCTGGCCGAATTGTGGGAGCAGAGCTTGGGAGTGGCGGAGGATCTGATTGACGAGGAGCTGATGCAGGAGTGGATTCGGCGCTCGAACGAAATTCAGACCGGGGCCGTCATTCCGCGAAATGCGGGTGAGGTGCTGGCGGAACTCTGGACTCGCCAGCGGGGCCAGTCTGCGCCATGACGATTCGCATCCATCCCGAGGCTCAAGAGGAGATCGAAGCAGCTCGATTCTACTTGGAGTCACAACGACCGGGCTGGGGTGGTCACCTGCTATCGGAAGTCGAACAGGCACTCCGTTCCGCGAACGAGAATCCAGCCAGCTGCACCACGCTTGAGACACTGCCGAACGGATATCCGTTCCGCCGCATCCGGCTCTGTCGATTTCGATACTTGCTGATTTTCTGGAATTGGATTCGCAACTGACGCTGATTGCATTCAGTCATACCAAGCGGCGGCCGAACTATTGGCTCTCGCGGGTGTGATGCGTGAGCGTTGACGCAGTCCGGAATGGCAATTATTGAAATCAAACGATGCCCCCGGATATCGTCACATTCAGCCCTCTCATTCGACCGGAGTCTCTGCCATGAGTTCGACCCTCAACCTCTCCCTCACCGACGAGTTGCGGGCATTCGTCGACCAGAATTCCGGAGACGGAACGCCCTATGCGACTCCCCGTGAGTTTCTCAGCGATCTGTTCCGTGAGTAAAAGCACCGCTTGGAAGCAGCCCCGATTCGCGATGCCATCATCGAAGGATACGGCGATGCGACCGCAGGACGTACTGTCGAATACAAGGGTGACCTTCGGAAACTATCTCGCAAGTTGAACTGTTATTGATTTACGACTCCGAATCGTACCACCAGACGATGACCTCGCTACCAGGGCCAGCCCCTTCGCTCATCTCGGAGACTACGACGAACCCGTCCGCGCGAGTCGTTGAGGAGAGGACCGAGGCTCCGCTGAGGGCCAGCGGTTCAATCCCTTCCGAGGTGCGGCGAACGCGGCAGTAGTCGACGCGACCGATCGCGGAAACCAGCTTACGAGCGAGGCGCTCCGATGAGCTGCGGTAAGGCCAATCGGTGGGCCGCCCGCCCA
>JAYSVZ010000355.1:0-1856 GCA_043718305.1 Planctomycetota bacterium
GAAAATGTTATCGACGAACAACAGCGTGTCCGCTCCGGTCGCATCACGGAACCATTCCGCCATCGTCAAAGCTGACAATGCAACTCGTAGGCGAGCACCCGGTGGTTCGTTCATCTGACCGAACACCATGCAAGTCTGTTCGATTACGGATCGGTCGGATTTGCCGATCTTCGTTTCCTGCATTTCCAGCCACAGGTCGTTTCCTTCGCGAGTTCGCTCGCCCACTCCGGCGAACACCGAATAACCCCCGTGGGCACTTGCGATACGGGCAATCAATTCCGTCAGAATCACGGTCTTACCGAGACCAGCTCCCCCGAACAGACCGGCCTTGCCCCCACGCACGAACGGGGTCAGCAGGTCGATGACCTTGATCCCGGTTTCGAAGACTTCGGTCTTCGAGGAGAGGTCTTCCAGCCGAGGCGGCTGGCGGTGGATGGGCCACTTTTCTGCGGTCGTGATCTCGCCCCGACCATCGATCGGATTACCGAGAACGTTGAACACGCGGCCCAGCGTTTCCTTGCCGACCGGGACCGACAGCGGAGCGCCGGTGTTCACGACCTCCATGCTGCGGACCATGCCGTCCGTCGTGCCGAGGGCGATACAGCGGACACGTCCGCCGCCGAGGTGCTGCTGCACCTCGCCGGTGACGTTGATGTCGATCCCCTTGACCTTCGCCTTCACGGTGACGGCGTTGTAGATGTCGGGCAGGTGATCCTCAGCGAACTCCACGTCGAACGTCGAGCCGATGATCTGGGTGATGCGACCCAGTGCGCTGGCAGTACTGGCAACCATCTTTGAGCCTCTGGTGAGGGGGCGCGGCGCGGGCCCGCGTGTGTGTTCGTGTGTCTGTGGGATCGGCTTCCAGCCTGTCATGCCATCGGGATCAGGGTTCCAGAATGACCGGCTGGAAGCCTATCCCACGGCAGTTACTCCAACGCCGCTGCTCCGCCGATGATCTCGCTGAGTTCGGACGTGATCTGCGATTGCCGAGCGCGGTTGTACGCGGTCGAGATCGACTTGATCATGTCCTGGGCATTCTCGTGTGCGGCCTTCATGGCGACGCGGCGGGCGATCTGCTCGCTGACAGCTGCGTCGAGGAAGCACTTGAAGAACCGGGCCTTGAAGGCGGCAGGCACGATCTCTTCGAGGATCTGGTTCGCGTTCGGGAGGAACTCGTACTCGATCCCGCTGCCCTTGCCAGTTGTGCCCCCGGCGGCTGCCCCGGCCAAGTCGCCAATCGGGAGGATCGTCTCGACGACTGGTGACTGCTTGGCTGCGGACTCGAACTTCTGGTAGACGATGTCGAGGCGATGCAACCGCCCAGCGATGAAGTCGGCCACGAACCGCGAGGCGATCGCGTTGACCTCATCGAAGCCCGGCTTGTCTTCGAAGTTCGTGTAAGCGGCGTCGACGGGGATCTTCTCGTACTTCATCAGTGACAGGCCACGCTTGCCGGAAACTTCCAACCGCACGTTCTTGCCCGCCGCCTTCATCTCGCGCAGACGAGCCATCCCCTTCCGCAGAATCCCGCCGTTGAAGCCGCCGCACAGGCCGCGATTCGAGGTCAGGATCAGCAGGGCGACGTTCTGCTCTTCCGCTGGCTTCTGAAGCAGCGGATGCGAGAACGCCAGATTGGCCCCGGCCAAGTCGGCCACGATCTCGTTGATCTTCTTCGTGTACGCAGCCGCCTCGGTGGCCCGGTCCATCGCTTTCTTAAACCGCGCGGTGGCGATGAGTTCCATCGTCCGCGTGATCTTTGCGATGTTTCGGACCGCCTTGCGGCGTTTCACGAGTTGTCGAGAGTTGGCCATGTTTGTTCCCGTAGCGGAAGTCGTCAGACTTTCGCCGTCCGCCTC
>JAYSVZ010000356.1:0-5294 GCA_043718305.1 Planctomycetota bacterium
GAACGCCGGGGCCGTCCTCAACCCGCTGATCGGTGAGACCAAGGGTGACGACGTCAGCGCTGAGATTCGCATGGAGACCTACGAGCATCTGATCAGCGAACGCGCCCTCGGCGACGGCGACAGCGACGCGGCTCTGTGGGGTCCACGCAACGAGTCGGTGCCGGACCGCGTGAAGCTGCTCGGCCTCGACATCAAGATGTTCTACGGCGGCCCGAAGGAAGCGGTGATGCACGGCATCTACCGCCAGAACATGGGCTACAGCCACATCGTCATCGGTCGCAAGCACGCCGATGTGCCGTACGCCGATGGCGGCAACATCTGGGGCGACTTCGACGCGCAGGAGATCTTCAAGAACCTCAAGGGCGACCTGAAGATCAAGACCGTCAACGTCGGCTTCGCAGCCTACTACGAGTCGTGCGGTCGCGTCGACCTGTGTGAGAAGCATAAGGACGAAAAGCCGGTGTCGATCTCCGGCAAGGACGTCCGCGCCAGCCTGCTCAAGGCCGAACAAGTCGACCCCCGCGTCATGCGCCCCAGCACCAGCCGCATCCTCGGTGCGGCGATGAAGACGGCGTAGATCCGACGCCGGACTTCAAGTGAATCGAATCGAAAGGGACGGGCTGTGCGGTTCGTCCCTTTTGGCATTCGCGGCATGCGGCATCAAGATGGTGGCCTCGTGACAGAGATTGTGTCGCTGGTTTCTTGCGGATAGCATCAGGTGATGGAATAACAACTCTCGGGGATCGCTATGGCAGTTCAAAGAGATCATCCGTACTACCGTGTACGGCGGTGCTTGAACTGGGTGATTCGACGTTTTTCTCCAATCGGACCATCGTCTGCGATTGCCATATGGTCCAGATGGCTGTCTGGAGTG
Source organism: Planctomycetota bacterium (assembly GCA_043718305.1). Taxonomy (GTDB): domain Bacteria; phylum Planctomycetota; class Planctomycetia; order Planctomycetales; family Planctomycetaceae; genus TH-plancto1. Next base: position 875 of record JAYSVZ010000356.1, read on the forward strand.
GCAACTTACATTGGTATGTTAGCTCTCACACTTCTGCCATTCGCAGATGCTGGTGAAAGAGATGTTCCCGTACCGATTCAACCGATTGCGGCATGGGCGTTCTCGCATCGGTTTACGATCGCATGCTTGATATTGCTCGTCAGTACCCTCGTTTCAGTTTTGAATGGGTTGATACAAAGACTGAGCCCTTTCGATGTCGAGAAGATGCGAGAGATACTCGACGCCGCTGTTGCCTATCACTTTGTTGACCAGATACGTGGCGAGTTTCAGTACCGAGCCACTCTATTCAAGGTCTGCACATTCTGGCCATTCGGAAGTTGGCTGAGCATCGTTTGCCGATCCGGGGAGAACTACCATCAATCGAACACGATCCTGTCTTGTGATCGCATGAACCAAAAACGCTGCACGGGCATCGCTGGTGAGTGTGCTTGGCAAAAGGCCATTCAAATCTGCACGATTCCCCACAACACAAAGACGGAATTGGAGCCATATGCGATCAAAGGCTTCCTGGCGGAACCCGAGCGAACCATGTTCAATATTCGCTCGTTGGTGTTTTTCGCTGTCCCTATTGACCGGCAAGACGGTAAACTTTGGGGAGTGTTGGTTCTTGATTCAACGGATTCGAGCATGAGTGTCGATTCTGACGAAAAGAAAGAACAGCAACGAGAAGCCACGGGTCACTGGGCACTGGCGATCAAAACTGCGATTCACTGATCGGGAGCAGAACATGCCTCAACACTTCTGGGTCAATCCGAAACGATTCTCAGCAATCGGCCAAACCGTCGAAGTCGATGGGATGAGCATTGAAGTTCGTCTTTCTCCGAGCGACGTTCCGACCGGTATTACTGGTGCCTATCAAAAGGATCAGGGCGAGTTCGTCGTCCTGTTTGAGTATCAGAATCGAGAGGTTGCGGGGCCAGAGAAAGTGAGCAAAGACGCGACAACGGTGCGTTTCATTGAGGGACGACACTCTGGGAAGCTCCTTTCCATCATTATTCCAATCGATGCCAAACCCTTCGACAACGTCAGTCTGATTGCACTGAAGACGGAGGTTGGAAAGGCGATGGATGCCCGCAGAGAGGCATTGAGGGGCCCGAATTCACGTCCGATCGGTCCGCTTCTCAACGCTGAGGCGACTCAGAATGCATTGGAAGGAGTCTTCGATAAGGTTGCGGCAGAACTGTTGTCTGTCGGAGCATGACCAGTTTCGATGCGGCGGAGATATCGAAGAAACCTCACAGACGGTCTTCTCCTCGGAGAAAAGGGCGTGCAACTTAGGCGGCTTCGGAGGTGGCAACTCGTTCTCCCCGATCTCGAACGGCTGTTGAAAGCGTCTGAATCGCCATCTCTGCGGCTTGGCGGTAATGCTCCAAGGTCAGCGTCGGCGACTCGTCGGAGTCATCCACCAATGGCTTGGCCCTCTGGCCGACCTCTTCGGCAAACAGTGCCTTCCATTGAACCAGTGCCCGTGCGGCTTCCACTTCAATTTGGAACTCTCTCTTTTCACTCATCACAACCTCCTGGCCAATCCATTCACTTGACGCACATCCATCCGTGTCACCAAGCTTGATTCAGCTGCGCAGACTCGGATTGACTCGCCACCTCGGTTCCGATCAAAGCGATTTATCGGGCGGCGACTCGGAGGGCCAATGCCCGTGAATCTGCCTTCTTCGCCGGGTTTCTCACGGCGTGGCGGACGATCCACCGGCGAGTCTGGGCTCGTTGCGGATCGACATCGGGCGATGCCACTTCTTCCAGCCAGCGTTCACAGGTCGCGAATCCGAGATCGGTATTGTCCTTGAGAATATCGCCCAGGTGATTGGCGACCGATCGATAGACATAAGGGACCGGATCATCCTTCAAGAGTTCCAGCAGCGCGAGACCGGGGAGCGGATCGTTTTGAAATGCCTTGAGCCGAATCCCCCACGGCAGTCGAGGGCGAGTCCCTTCACTGACCAGTCGGCGAACATGCGGATTCGGGTCGACGGCCCACAAGGCCAGCCGCTTGAGCGTCTCGTCCGGGTGCTCTACCAGATAGGGCCGGATGCAGAACTCCGCAGTGAATCGTTTGGTCAGTTCGTAGCAGACCGCCAGCGACCGATCGAGGGCAGCCGTGGTTTGGCGTGAGATCCATTGAGAATGCGGCAGGTAAAAGAAGGGGGCCAAGCCGTTCCCTTCGGTCGCCGTGAGTTCGGGACCGAGAGATCCGACAATCATCTGTGATGCGGCAATGAAGTCTGTCGGCAGTTCCCCCGTGAGGGCGTTCGCCACATGGGCTGCTCGCTCCATCAACCCCAACTCGTCAATCCCCTTCAACGCCGCTCGCGTGAACCGCCGCCCATGAAATGTCGGATTCACGGCCACCATAGACTCCGCCAGCAACTCCACAGCCTGCCGTCCCATCAAATGTGATAATGGGACACCGGCTTGGATCGTGGAGGGGGCCACGAACCGTTCCGCAGGATGCGTTCCAGATTTCCGAACGGAGTGGGTCATGGATCGGCTTCTCGGTCAGTCTGGTCGCCCCAAGATCAAACCTGAACAAGGCGCACTACGACTTCCCTGGGTTTCGACTCTCAATCAACTGGCGCAGGGCTTGAATCAGAATCTGCTGATCGGCGACTTCCCAATAATGTCGCCCCCATGTTCGGAACAGCGTCACTTCGAGTTGTTGATTGTTTGTATCGACGGGAGTGAACTGATGGTTGTGCGTGAAGTCGAACGGGTTGGTACTCGCGTCCCAGGCACAGAGTGGGGTTGCCTCGTGGGGGGGAAGTGACTTTCCGCTGATCGCTCGCGAGATCTCATCGGGAGAAAGCCTTTCGTGCGTCCGCAGAATGTGGACGTAAAGATTCACATAAAAAAGCGGTTCCGGGGGATCGCGCTGCTTGATGCCGCGAAGCAACACCTCCATCTTGGGGTCACCCTCTGTCAGCGCGATCGATGCGTTGATGAGATCCGCCCACTGATCGAGAATGCGGAGTGTGACGGTCGGCTCACAATAGTGGGCACAAAGAAACAAGGAAGCGCAGGCTGCGTGTTGGTTTTCGTTGAAATGAATGAGCACTTTGGGGCGATCCTTGAGTTTCTCCTTCATTTCTTCCCGATTCTCATTCGTGATTACAAGTGGCTCATATTTTCTTCGATGCTCGATAGCACGCTGGATTTCAGAGGTATGAAACTCATACTTTTCCTGACCTAACTTGGCCGATTTATTCGCTGCCACCGCCGGACTCATCGACTTCAAGTATTCAAACAGTCGCGAGACCCGGCGATCGGCCAGAATCTTCGCGAACTGCATCTGAGGAATGTCGTCGTTCGACTGCAGCCCCACGGCCAGCAAGAGGTCATGGCCATCGGTCCTGACCGGTTCACTCAATCCGGCCGCAGCCTTGTCAAACGAGTCGTAGACCGCAGTTTGCTGCTTGAAATCCTCAATGCGTTGGATTTGACGACTGCCGGGAATCTCTGGGTTAACGATGGGTGAGGGAGCCCGCCCTCCATAGTACCACCACGCCAACGCGTGCAGGACCACGACCGCGACGAGAATCAGGAGGTGATGTCTTTTCATAGTTATTGCCCCCCCGCCTGCTTGTAAAGCGAAACAGAAGGGCTCGGTCCGTGAATGAAGAAATTCATAATGAACGGGAGACCTTGGGGATTCGACTGCTTGTAAATTGCGCTGTCCCGAAACTTTTCTTTCGTCTCGATGATCGCTTCAATCAGAAGCGATGAATTCGGATCTTCATTTGGATTGATGATTTTAGCCCCCTTCACTTTGATCGAATGGGTGCCCGAATAAGCAATCTGGGCTTCGTGGGTGTAAGCGGAGACATAACACGCTTGCCCCGACCAGCCGACAATGATCGTCCCGCTCCCGTAAGGCCCATCATCGGGCCAGTCCCCGACACCAAAGGCATACCCATGACAATTCTTGGTAAAGTCGACGCTCCCCTCTTTTTCATAGAGGATGAACCTGAAATCCCAATAGGCCTCCACGTTGGAAGTATTAAACGTGTATTCTTCTTGGTCGGGGCCAGTTACCGTCAACGACCAATTGCTGCTGACTTGGTTTGTGACGTAATCATAATCTTGGCCATGGCAGTTCGTTTTTCCCGAATTACAGCTCCCAAACGAAGTATACTTCGCCCCGCTGCCGAAAGTCGTGAAGGGGATGACGATGGATGCCTCAGCCATGACCCCGCTCGCCATCTGAAAGCGAACCCCCGTCAAATGCCCACCTCGCTGAGTCACGCACTGACCGTATTGAGCACTTGAAGTGACTGGAACTGCGAACAAGACCACCGCGAACATTACCCACCGTGCGAGGTGCGAGGTGCGAGGTGCGAGGTGGCATTTGTAAGTCCTTGACCGATCCGCGAAAAGATCTTGTCCATCACCCTGACGGCTCTGCACATGA
>JAYSVZ010000357.1:0-5289 GCA_043718305.1 Planctomycetota bacterium
TTCACCCGCGCAAACACCTCGACCCGCTGACGCTCTTTGTGACTCATCTTCAAAACACTCATGCCAATCTCCAAAAGGAGACCGCATGATGACCCCCCCCCATGACCTCAGAATGTGACATTTCTATTGGTTGCCGACACTTCCAAAAGATGTCATGCACCAGGGGCGACAACACCGCATCGCGCTCCTCACGCACCGACGGATCGCGCGTGAGCCAGGCGTGGTAGGCCGAGCGACTGACCTCCAGGACTTCACACACCGCGCTTACCGGTGGCCCCTCTCGAAGAGTGATCGCTTCGATCGCCGCGTACACGTCGGTCACTCGCTGCGGCCGCCCCAATCCGCCGACGCAATAAGCTGGTTGCTTTGCCAGTCGAACCTGTATCCCTCCATCGCAATCGAGCTGCTCAGTTACTTCCGCTTGGCTTCACGCATGACCGGCGCTTCCGCCAGGACAAACACGATGATCTCTTCCCCCGCGAGGGTGCTGATGTCGTGGTGCAGGCTGAGGGTTGCCGATCCCGTGATCTCTAAGACAATCGCTTCCAGACGAGGACGCGCCGTTTCGATGAGCTGGGTCCGGACCTGCTTCAGCAGATCCCGTCCCTTGTCCACGGGCTCTGTTCGCACCAGATGTTGTTCCGCCCCTGTCAGCACTCCCTTGAGACGCACAATCAGCATGTCGCCGATGAGGTGCGCGTGGATATCTTGGGGACCACGGCCCATGAATTCCTGCTCAAACCGAGCCAGGGCTGTGCAGACAGCCGATTCGATTTCGCCGACGGTTTTCATACTGGCGGGTCTCTGAGAGAGATCTGAACTCGACCTCCCCTGTCTGTGAGTGACACTGTATTCCCTTTCTGATGGGATTGCGACTGCTTCATCCGTCAGATGGCGTAGACACGAGATCAAATCGGTCAAGAGGGGACTCTGACTTCATTTCCATCAAACTTGGAGAATTGGACCAAGAACCAAGATTACTGCTATCTATTTCCGTTGACGCGGCTAGCATGGAGGAGTGGATGAGCGGACTGTGTGAATCAGTCGCTGGCACAACAACATTCGGAAGACAAGAGAAATTGCAGTCTGGGCAGTCCCCGACGGCGAGATCATCTGTAAGCCGACGTGGTGAGTTCCCTGGAAACAGGGCGCTCGCCACGTCGGCTTTTTTCGTTGGTGCCCGCGAAAATGACAGCCACGGTGAAGCCATGAAGGCTTCCATTCGAACGATAGTCCTGCACTCTGTGCAAGGCAGTGGGTGCGACTTGGTGGTCGCACTTCAGATGTCACTCAGTTCTGACGCATACGGAGTCAAAACATGTTGGTTCTCACTCGCAAGGCTGAAGAATCGATCTTCATCGGGGATGCAAACGATCCGCACGGCTTGGTCAAGGTGAGGGTGCTCTCGATCGATGGGGGCCGGATTCGGCTCGGCATTGAAGCAAACCCACTGGTCTCCATCGATCGCTTGGAAGTCCTGCAGCGCATGCAAGCCAATGCCGAGCCACTGAAGGCGTCGTGAGATGCCGTCTCATTCAACCGAAAGTTGATCCAGCGAGGCTTGTGCCGCTCTGGAGTTTTGGACCTCTTCGGGCCGCAAGTCGTGTTCTCTCAAGGGAGTGTTGATGATGTTTCGAAAGCTTCTCTCGGTCGCCGTGCTCACCGCCCTGTTCAGCTTCGCGCTGGGCCAAACCGATGCCGAGGCCCGGCACTGCCGGCGCGGCTACAGCAACGGCTACAGCGGTGGCTACAGCCAGTCGACCCACTACGGCCATAGCAATCAGGGCTACGGCTACGGAAACGGCAGCTACGGGCACGGTGGCTACGGGCACGGTGGCTATGGGCACGGTGGCTATGGCTACGGCGGCTACGGCAATCGTGGATACTCCGGAGTCGGGATCAGCTTCGGAAACCGGGGCTACGGCTACGGCAATCGCGGCTACGGCGGAGCCTATTACGGCGGCCACTACGGCTACTAAGCATAGCGCGTGTCCGGCTCAGTGGCTTCTGGGGCGGACGCTGGTTGTCTCTGATGTCCGTGTGTCATCAATCGCAATCCGCGCCCGCCATTATTGAGACTCAAGTCATCCATCGGTTCGGCAGTCGTCTGTGAACTCCTGCCTCAAGTGAGCTTCAGCGAATTCCCCGACCTTCGTCCTCCACAAGACAGCCCCTCGCGGCTCCCAAAAAGGCAATCCACATGCGTACGACGACGTTTCTCTCTGGAATGGCACTCTCCGTGGGAGTGATTTGCTTCGGTGCCGATGGGGACAAACGAGTTCCCAAACGGGCCGAGCATGCCAAGCCTGCACAACCTGAAGTGAACCCACCGAAAGTCGAGGTGAAGGCGAAAACCCAGACACCTGCGGCGGTCGATAAGGACACGAAGCCATCGGACGATCGTCCGCCGGTTTCAAAACAACAAGCTGCCGACATGGAAGAGATTCGTCTCGCCGACGAGTCATTCGCGAAAGCCTACGCCAGCGGTGATGCCGCTGCGGTCGCAGCTCACTTCACCACAGACGCCGAGTACGTCGATGAGGCCGGGACTCTCTTCCAAGGCCGCGAGGCCATCGAAAAGACGCTGACCGAGTTCTTCGCCGAACATCCCCGCTGCACGCTGGAGATGGACATCGACACGATTCGATTCATCAGTCCCGGCGTCGCCGTGGAAGATGGCAGTACGACAATCACTCATGCCGAAGACGGAGCGGAATCGGTCGACAGCCGCTACACGACTGTCCATGTGAAAGTCGAAGGCAAATGGCTGGCCGCTAGTGTTCGTGACCAAGCTCCCCAAGACCGCCGACAGCACCGGACCGAACTCCAGCAACTCGACTGGCTGAACGGGGACTGGATTGATGAAGGGGACGACTCGATCGTCAGCTTCTCCTGCCAGCCCACAGACAGCGGCAACTTTCTGCTTCGCAAGTTCAACATTCAGATCGCTGGCCGAGAGGCCATGAGCGGTACGCAGCGGATTGGCTGGGATCCCCTGGCTGGCAGGCTGCGGGGTTGGATGTTCGATTCCGAAGGAGCTTATGGCGAAGGGCTGTGGCATCGTGACGGTGATCGCTGGGTGTTGAAGACCACCGGCACGACAGCCGATGGAGAGTCCGCATCCAGCACCAGCATCTACACCCGGGTCAACGACCATACGATGACTTGGCAGTCGATCGACCATGAAATCGCCGGGGTGCAACAACCCGACAGTGAGATCGTGACGATCGTTCGCCAGCCTCCTTCCGCCGCCCCTGTCCAAACCATCGCCACTGATCCCAAATAGTGGATCGGGCTTATCGTCACGGTTTCAACTCGTTGGAATCGGACTTCCTTCACACACTTCTTCGAAAGATCGAAACATGAAACGAATGACTTGGAGAACCGCACTCTTTAGCGGACTCATGGTTGGGGGCAGCTCTCTGGGGCTGTTTGTTCTCGGACCAGCGGACGCGGAAGACCGCGAACCCACAGAATCACAGCTCGCCCAAGGTGGTAAGCGTGAAGGCGGTGGCGGGAAAAATGAAAACGGTGGCCGAGGTGAGAACCAAGGCGGCGGTCGCACCAGCGGCAACCCCAGCGGTGATCGCCCGAGTGGAAACCCCAGCGGTAGCAACCGCGGAGGGGGGAATGCACCTCACTCCGGAGGTGGCACTCGCCAGCCCTCCGAAAGCACTCCACGGCAGCCCTCTAACGTCGTTCCACGGCAACCTCCGATCAATCGCTCGCCGTCGTTCACTCGACCCAACCCAGGCCGACAACCCAACACTGGGACATCGCCCGTTCGAATCCGTCCCTCAACGGACATTCGCAATCCTTTGCCTGGGGGCGTCCGTCCGAATGGCCAAGTCGGGAATCAACGTCCCGGCACAATCCCACCTCGCGATCAGTCGCCCCGCGGAGGCGTTGATGTGAGGACAGAGGTCCGTCGTCCCGATTGGAATCAATCACGGATCAGTAACCGGGTCTTCACCGGGAACTCGATTCGTTGGAACGATCGCGACTTCAATGTGGGACACAATTCCTACCAGCCCTCCCACTACCGTCACCCGACCTACCACGGATACTGGAACGGGAATCGCGACTATGGTGACAACTCCGGTGGATATGGCTGGGGGTATGGAAATGACTATGGGCACAATCACGGTTACCAACGGAATCGCTACCGTCCCTTCGGCTGGGGGCTGGGCGGCTGGGGACTCGGTTCACTGTACTACAACAGCGGATACTTGGGTTACTCGAACCCATACTATGTGAGTGCTGGCCCGACGTACTACAACTACTCCCAACCGATTCCCGTGTCGTACAACGCGCCGGTCGTGGTCGTCTCCAATGAGCCAGACTCGGCGGACCAGGTGCTGAGCAACGCTGTAGCGGCATTCAAGCAGAACGACTACGCCGCCGCTCTCGATATCACGAACAAAGGGATCACTCAGCACCCGGACGATGCGGTCCTCCATGAGTTCCGCTCGCTCGTGCTGTTCGCGAAGCAAGACTATCAGCAATCTGCGGGGACGATCCACTCGGTCCTGGCCGTCGGCCCGGGCTGGGACTGGACCACGCTCAGTAGCATGTACTCCAGTGTCTCGATCTACACGGAGCAACTGCGGGCCCTGGAAGCTTTCACCAAGTCGAATCCAGATGATGCCGCTTCACGATTCCTGCTGGCCTATCACTACATGAGTTGTGGGCACCATGGCGATGCGGCTCGGCACTTGCAGGAAGTTGTCCGGCTGATGCCGAATGACCGCGTGGCAGCCGATGTGCTGAAACTTGTGGCTGCTCCGGTCGCCCAGACCGGTGAACTGGCTCAACAAGCCCCGCAGCCATCGGCTTCCGAGACCCCTCGATCAACCCCCAGGGCCATCGAGTCCAGCACTTTGATTGGAACCTGGAAGGCCGCTCGGGCGGATGGATCGCAGTTCAACCTCGACCTCAAGAATGACTCGCAGTTCCAGTGGAGCTTCACACCGAAGGATCAACCAGCACAGACATTCGGCGGAACATACACCGTGGAAGGGAACGTGCTGGCTCTGGATCGCAAAGACGGCGGATCGCTGATTGCTGAGGTCACATCAGCAAGTGATTCCAAGTTCAACTTCAGGATGCTTGAGGCCCCTGAAGACGACAAGGGCCTCGATTTCCAGAAGTAGTCCGCAGGGCGTCTCACGCCGACGGAACGGAGTTTGTCATGTCGAGTTTGGGGTTGATGTCACTGATCTGCGGTATCGCGATAGGCACTGTTGCCTATGGAGTCGATGCCTCCTCGGACTGGACATGGCAAAAAAC
>JAYSVZ010000358.1:0-5288 GCA_043718305.1 Planctomycetota bacterium
TTGGCCTTCCTGCGCATCGCCACCTTCGTCTCGCTCTTGCCGCCCTTCGCGGGACGCGGGTTGCCGAAGACGGTGAAAGTCGGGTTGGCGTACGCACTGGCGATGGGCATGACGACCGGTCACATGTTGACCGCCCCCATTCCCGATGGACCGATGTTGATCTGGCTCGGGTTACGGGAAACTCTCACGGGGGGACTGCTGGCCATCTGCCTCGGTCTGTTTCTATACCCCGCGAAGATCGCGGGCGAGTACCTCAATCAAGAGCTCGGCCTCAGCTTCGCCACCAACATCGCTGCGCTCGAGCCGCAATCCCAAGGCGTGTTGAGTCAAGTTCTGGAGGCCTTCGCTGTACTGCTCTTCATGGCGCTCAACGTCGACCACTACCTCTATCGCTTCCTGCAACTGTCATTCGAGCGCCGCCCCGTTGGCGGTCCGGTGTGGCAACCCAACGCGGAAGCAATCGCCCAGTTGGGGGACCTGTTGTCGGCCTGGGGATTGCGAATCGTCGCTCCGCTAGCGTGCGTGATGGCCCTCACGTCGCTCGGACTGTTCCTCGCTTCGCGCTGGACTCCGCAGTTCAATCTCCAGTCGATCGGTTTTCAGATGCGCGTGCTGGTCGGGTTGACGGCGATGTTCTTTGGCCTTCCGGAACTCATCAGCCTGCTACACATGTCTCTGTTCGAAGTCGCCGACTGGACTCAGCGACTCTAAGGCAGGCGGGTGAAAAGAGTCTCTCCGTAAGACGGCCTTTCCAGGCCGTCTAGCTGCAGAGTCGATCGAGGACGGCCTGAAAGGCCGTCCTACGGGGACGTGAATTCCCGCCACTTGCATAAGGTCGGTACGACACGATGGCCCAACCCGACATGGAAGGACGTTCCGAAGACGCGACACCACGTCGTCGGGAGCAGGCCCGCGCCGAGGGGCAGGTCGCCTACAGCAGCGATTTGATGATCGGCGCTGTTTGTTGTGTCGTTTCGATATTGCTTCAGTGGCAAGGGCCCACGTTGCTGGCCCGTACCGCTGAATTGATGCGTTCAGCGCTGAGCAAACTCGCTGTCACAGATTGGACTCTCATCGAAACTCAGGCCAGCGCCGCGTGGTTGATGGGAGGTGTCGCCACTTGTTGCCTGACACCGCTCCTCATCATCTGGGTTATGCAATGGGCGGTGGGCTTCGCACAGACCGGGTTTCACTGGCGAATGGAAGCGCTCGCCCCGAAGTGGGACCGGCTCTCTCCAGAGCAAGGTTGGAGTCGCATCGCCTCCGGGGCGTCGGTCCACAAACTTGCGGGGACGATCTTTAAGCTGCTCCTCGTCGTGGGCCTGCTCGGCTGGCGCTTTGTGCTCGATCGGCCGGTCATCCATTCGCTCGGCCGTCTGCCACTGCGGCAGGGGCTGGTCGAAACATCGCTCATCGTTTCCCGTGCGATGCTCTGGCTGGGCGTGGCGATGCTGATCGTCGGCTTAGTGGACTATGCCCTCCAGCGATGGAAGCACGAACGCCAATTGAAGATGACCCGCGAGGAACTCAAGCAAGAAGCCCGCGAGGAGCAAGGTGACCCCCAGGTCCGGAGTCGTCAGCGCAAGCTGCAGCGCGAAGCCCGAAAGGAACGGGGAATCAAGAACGTTCCGCAAGCCACCGTGGTCATCACCAACCCAACCCATTTGGCTATCGCACTCCGCTATACCTCGGATATGGCAGCTCCGCTCGTCGTCGCGAAAGGCTCCGGGCGACGAGCTGAGCGTATCAAGCAAGTCGCGCGGCAACACGGGATCCACGTCACCGAGAACAAACCGGTGGCCCGCACGCTCTACAAACATATCGATGTGGGCCGCGCCGTCCCGCCCCAACTCTACGCCGCCGTCGCCGCGATTTTGGCTGTCGCGTATCGGGCAAAACGCTAAAGCAACCGGATGGTGAAATGCGACCGTAGCGGAAGTCGTCAGACTTTCGAGGCAAGAGACTCTCGGCGGACGGCGAAACTCTGACGAGTTCCGCTACGGCGGCTACTCTTCGAGCAGTTCGTGGGCGACTTGATCCCAGTTCACGGATGACTCAGCCACTTCCAGCATTTGCCGCGCGGTCGGTTGCTCGACGGACGAAATCTCGGTGTGGACCTCCTGTCGGATGCGCCGCGCCAACTGGACCCGGGCGTGCTGTTCCTTGCTCAGGATCTTCTGCCGGACTGGCTCCGCATTCTGGGACTGGGCTTTGATGTCTTTGGCCAACTCCAGTAATCGGGTGTGCCTTTCCGGATTGGCGTGAACCCAATCGCGGGCGACGGCGGTCTCAAATTCGCTCGTGCCGTCCCGTTGATGCAGTGCCTTCTCGGCGTCGGGAGTGTTCCCGGGATTCGTCTCTTGAAAGACCGATCCGTCGGCGGAAGGGCTGTGCGAGAGGCCGATCGGCTTGAAGCCGGACGGGTCGTTGAAATACTTGGCGACCGCTTCCTTCGCCTTTTGGTCCTGGGCGATCAACCACATGACCATAAAGAAGGCCATCATGGCCGTCACAAAGTCGGCATAGGCGACCTTCCATGCTCCTCCTCCACCACTAGCCATGGGATCCCTCGATTCGAATGTTGTTGGTTGAAGATGACTGGCTGCGATCCACACACTGGTTGATGAGTCGCCACAGTGGCTCGGCATCAAGCAGCTTCAGCATTGGTCATTCGTCACATTTTGGAACACTAATCCACACTGATCGACACTAATCGAGCAAGCTCTGTCACTGGGAAGCACCTCACACTCGGTTTCCGGATTAGTGTCGATCAGTAGAGATTAGTGTTCCCTATTCCTGGTTCAGAACGGTTCAGGACGCACTTTGACGGAAGACTAGTTCCAGAAGCATTCCATAAGTGGGAACGGTTATCCGCCGGACTCCACGGTCTTGAACAGTTCGGCCAACTCGTCGGCTGTGGGGCGGTGTTCCGTTCCCACGCCGCGTCGAGCGATTTCGACCACTCCCTTCGGAGCCCCTCCGGCCAGGAACTCGGAGATCATTCCGACAATCACGCGAAAGAACGCCGACTCTTGCGTCCCCAGATAATCCATCCGAGCGGCGAGCGGTCCGAAGAATCCGTAGGACAGAAGAATCCCCAGGAAGGTCCCGACGAGTGCGGCACCGACTTTGTGTCCAATCTCTTCGACGGGGCCGCTGATGGCACCCATCGTCACCACGATCCCGAGCACAGCTGCCACGATTCCGAATCCCGGGAGCGCGTCCGCCGTCTTACTGAGCGCTCCGACGGCGGCGTGGTGCTCGTCCTCCATCACTTTGATTTCGCGTTCGAGCAACGTTTCCACTTGCGCCGGAGTGGCCCGACCATCGGAGATCATCTGTAGCGCTCCGCAGAGAAATTCCCGGACATGGGGATTGCCATGGATGAGCGGATACTTTTGCAGCAGCGGACTGTCTTCCGGAGCGGACAGGTGCGTGTCCCAGGCCAGCATCCCGTCCCGCCGGCCGATGCGAAACAGGTCGTAGAGTAGGGAGAATAATTCCACGTACGCCCGTTTGTTGAAGGGCGAACCTTTGATCGCGTGAATGATCCCGTGCATCAGGTCCAGGAGGACCTTCTTCGGCGACATGACAATCAGCGCGCCGAGTGCGGCTCCACCGATGGTGATAATTTCCGAGGGGTGGACCAGCGCGTGAAAGTGTCCACCCGCCATCGAGAAGCCGGTCAACACCGAGCCGATGACGACGATACAACCGAGGATGACGATCATGGGAGCCTTCTGGGGAAGACGAGAGACGAGAGACGAGTGTCGAAAGTCGGGGGTCGAAGTTCAGAACTCGACGGAGACAGGGGCGACAGCTGGGGGCGCAGTGCGTTCCTGTTGCTCCGTAGCCAGGTGACGCAGACGGCGGAGGCCGAGGAGCTCGATCGCCCATCCGACTTCTTGCACCGGACGAACGACTCCGCCCTGAGCGGCATTGACGGTCCGGAGGATCGTCGCTGTCACTTGGGGATGCAGATTCGCCAAGTCGTGAATCAAGCTGGTATCCGCATCGTCGCTGATCGCCGAGTGGAGGATCTCCGTCCAGACCCGATGAGCGGAGAGTGCGAGATGTGGCCGAGGCGGCACCGAATGCGGTCGATCGAATCGCAGTCCAGGGGGTGTCGTGGTGGGTTCCGGCAACGGTTCTTGCAGCAGCGCCGCGATGCCCCGAAACCGATCGGGGGCGATCGACCGGCGTTTCGGACCTTCGAGCTTCGGCCCGCGATCATCATCGGAGGGTTGGGTAGACATCGAAGCTCCTTCACGCCAGGAAGTTCAACAACGACGTGTCGAAGAGTTTCGACAACGCCGCCATCGTGAATTGAGTTTGCGTTTGCGCTTGTTGCAGCGCGACGATCGACTGCGGCAGATCGGCGCTCAAGGCTTGCGAGCGGAGTGTCTCGGACTCCAGCTTCAAGTCACTGAAGCGGCTGTGTGCTGATTCGATCTGTTCGAGGGCCAGCGCTTGCGTGCCGAGCGACTGCAACAGGTGATCTCCGAGCTGTTCGAGGTCGCCGAGTGATTGGGCGAACAGGGAATCGGTGACTGATGCTGGCTGACTTGAGGCTCCTTCTAACGTCGACCGGAGATCGGCAATGACGGCGAAGGTGTCGATCACGTCGGTCCCGGCCGTGGTCTGGAACACATCCCGGCCGACGGGCAACACCGCCGCCCCGTCCCCGAGTTCGCTCGATGCGATCATCGGCTCCTCGGAACCGACATACGTTACGCTGCCGTCCGGTGCCGTCTCGAACGGGAGGCGATCCGACGCGGTGCCCCCATACAGGGCGATTCCTCCGTGACGGCTGTTGGCGACCGAGATCAAGCGTTCGCGCAGCGTGCCGAGCTCCTGCGCCAAGACGTGTCGCTCCGCCGGTTCGACCGATTGTCGACCGCTCAGCGCGATCTCCCGCACACGAACCAGCAGGGAATGGGCTTCGCGAGTCGAGGTTTCCGTGTGGGACAGGGTGCTGCGAAGCTGATCGAGAACCTGGGTTCGCGCATTGAGTGACTCGATCCGCCGGGATTCACGCAATCCGATACGCAGCGCGGCGGGATCGTCCGAGGGACGATTGACCCGGCGTCCCGAAGAGACTTGCTCCTGGGCCCGAGCGAATTGCACGGTCTGTCGGCGCAAGTGTTCAAGCGTGACGCCGATGGTGGAGAGATCAGTGGCTCGAATCACAGTTCACCTCACCAGAGTCATGAGTTCTTGCAGGTTTTCATCGGCGGCCCGCAAGAATCGGGAGGCCGCTTGAAACATCCGCTGATACGTCAGCATGT
>JAYSVZ010000359.1:0-17653 GCA_043718305.1 Planctomycetota bacterium
CTCCACGGCAAACCCTCCCTCGCCCCCAGCCCCAGCCTCCAACTGCCGGGCGGAATGGTAATCGGGCAGGCAATTAAATCAACAGGCCGGTAAGTCCCCTGTGCTAGCGAGACGCGACCGATCGAGCCGCGTCAGAGAGGCACTCAAACTCCGCACACCACGGCGGCATGGAAGTCCTCGTCCGTCCTGTGCCGCCTACTCGTCGTTCCGATACCAACCCGCAGGCTGGTACGTGTAGTGCAGATGCTCCTTGATGTCGGCGAGCTTTGCGTGAAGTTCCTCGGAAGAGGGCGGTTGATCTTTGATTTTGTTCCAGTACGCCAGTTCAACGGTACCGACGATGAAGTAACACTTCTCCAGGATGGTGGGATCGGTCTCGTGGAACACCTGGTTCAGAAATGGTTCGACGACATCCTTGTGGACGATGATGGTTTCACACGTCGGACAATACTTGCAGGTCACGCCCAGAATGACGGGCGTTTGGCCCCCTTCGAAGAGAAACACCAGCGCGAACTTCCGGGGGTAGGTTCCCTTGTCACAACGGGGGCACTTGGTGAACCGCAGGTCCGAGTACGGATTCAGATAGCACCGATAACGCGGCGGGAGACCGCCGAATGGCTCTTTCTTCTTGGACTTCATGACTGCTCCTTTTTCGAGTGACACAACTCACCGTAGGACGGGCCCATTGGCCCGTCCCCGCGCGACTCACAACTTCTAATCACAGCTCCGTTGAGAAGCCAGCGATTGCCGCCCCATGTCACCCGCTTGGACGCGAGGGGCGTATTCGGAGGGATGGGCCAAAGGGCCCGTCCTACTTCCGCGAACGCAGGAACGCCATCAGATCGACCCACTCTTGCTGACTCATGCGGTCGACCAGTTTCTCGGGCATCACCGAGGTCTTCTGCGGGGCGCGGTTCTCGACATCGGCGGTTTGGAATTCGAGCGTGGCTCCTTCGGCGGTGCCGAGGATCGTTTTGCCCTCGTTTTCGAAGACGAGCATCCCGGTATGCACCTTGCCTTCGAGGGTCGTCATGGCCCAGGTCGTGAACTGCGGGGAAACTTCTTTGCTCGGTTCGAGGATCGACTCGACCAGCTTCTCGGGACTGAATGTCGAGCCGACCCGCGACAGGTCCGGACCGATCAGCCCCCCGCGCCCTTCGAGCCGGTGACACTTGATGCAACCGGGGCCATTGGGGTGCGAGAAGTTGAAGAGGCCGCGAACGACAGAGGACGCATCCTCCGGATTGGCCTTCGCGGCGGCCTCCTTCCACTCGGCGTTCGTAGTCGGTCGATACGCAGGCGAAATACTGGCAAAGACTTCTTGGACTGGCTCCTCGGTCACTCGCGTTTTGAGCGATTGCAGAATGATCTCGCGCAACTCGGTCCTGGCCGATTTCTTAAGGTGATTCAGCAGCCACCCCGTCTCTACCGACGGTTGATTGGCCAGCCCGAGGAAGGCCCACTGCCGCAACGACACATCGGCCTGCTCGTCATCCGCCAATCCCTTCAACACTGCCAGCGTGTCGGGAGTCGGCGTGGTCGCTAGCGTCCGGATCGCCTCCTGTTGAATCGCCAGCGAGTGTTGGCCCTTGACGACATCGGCGAGCAGCGTCGCCACCTCCGGCGAGTCCTTCGGGTTCGCCAATCGGATCGCCTGCACTGCCACACCAGGTTTGTCGAGTCTCGTCCTCAGTAGCGGGATCACATACTTCGCAGCCGGGGTCTTGTCGAACTCGGTCGGGGATTTCCCGTCAAGCATTTCGAGAGCTGCCAGCGTGGCGAGGAACAGTTCCTCGGTCATCGGGTCGGCGGTGAGAACCTTCTCGACTGCGGGCTTGAGGGTGGTCAGCTTGAGTTCGGCGACGGCTTGCACAGTGGCCCGCCGAACACCGGCATCCGCGTCCGCCAAACCAATGGAAGCAATCGAAGCAAACCCCTCCGGCTCCCCTCTCCCCCCGGGAGAGGGGCTGGGGGTGAGGGCCGCTCCCAAGTGAGATGTCAGCCCCTGTGCGGCTGCCAGAACGAGCGCTTGCCGCAGCTTCGGTTCCAGCGCAGCCGGTGAAGAGAGGGCCTTATGCATCTGATCAACACTTAACGTCACTCGCAACTGCCGCACCAACTCCGCAAACACGAACGGGTCGTTCACGTTTGCGGCCTTGTTGAGCAGCGTCACAGCCGCCTTCGGCTGGGTTGAGCCGAGGCTGCGGATCAGTGGCGAGAGCGCTCGCATGGCCCCCAAGATATAGTGCGGGTCGGTCCCGGCAGGGTTCTCGAGGATCCCCATCAGCTTCGGGATCGAGGGCACTTGGCCATAGACCTCTAAGTACAGCGTCTGCACCGCATCGTAGGGGGCGACCTGGGCTGTGGCGTACTGTGTCAGTTGCCGTTCGTGGTCGAGACCCTTGTGCGGGATCAGGGCTGAGACAGCTTCGTATTTCGCGCGGGTCGAGGCGTTCGCGTCCTGGGCCAGTGCGATCAACGGGCGGATGCTCAGGTCCGCTAACCTTCGGGCGGCCACGCGGCGTTCGGCCAGCTTGGGCGACTTGATGTGCTCCAGCAGTTGCTTATGGTCGTCGAGCGTCCGGATCGGGGCCAGATCGAGCGGCTGGTGAGCCTTCGCATCGACGTTGGAGATCCGCCAGATCCGCCCGCGACCGTGGACCTTGTACTCCCGCAGCACCCAATCCGTGATGTACAGTGAACCATCCGGAGCGGTCGCGATCCCGACCGGGCGGAACTCTTCGCCGCCCACGATCAGCGGTTCAGCCACCGATTCGTACGAGGCCCCCTTCGGCTTCAGGCGGAACCGGTCGATGCGGTGATCGCCCCAACTCCCGCCGAGCAGGTCGCCGATGTACTCCTCGGGGAGGCCAGCACTCTCATAGGCCAAGATACCACTCGGAGCCTCACCCGTTCCGGCTGTCATCGGCAGCTTCCCCGCGATCTCACCGTTCCATGAGGTGAACGGGTGCAGCCCCTTACGCCCAATGCTAAAGCGATAGCCAAAGTCGCCTCCCCGCACCGAGTGCATCAACCGACACGGTGGTCGGCTGTCAGGATCGTTGTCGACTGTGAACAGATGACCGAGGGCATCGACGCACGAGGCATGCGGGTTCCAATAGCCGGTCGACCAGAGTTCGAGGCCAGTCCCATCGGGTCGGAAGCGGTAGACGTTGCCGCCTTCCCCGCCGCCCTTCAGCGTCACGCCATCGCGTCCGGTCAGCGTGTAATCCGCCCCGAGGTTCTCGCCGAACCCGACATACATGTTGTCGAGTGAATCGAACGCCAGCCCGGCCAGTCCGTTGTGCGGGTAGTCCCCCTTGGTGTCGAGCTTGAGTAGGACATGTTGTCTATCGACTTTGCCATCGCCGTTGGTGTCTTCCAAAAGTTGGAGGTCGCGGCGGGTGGCGAGGAAGACTTGCGTGGTGCCGACGGGAGCTGCGACTTGCAGCTCGGTGAGCTGGACGATGTCCATCCACGGGGGCCGCACGGCGATGCTCATGGCGTGCCGAAAACCATCGGCGAAGACGGTCGGGTCATCGGCCTGGCCATCGCCGTCCTGGTCGGTGAAGACCAGCACGCGATCGGACGGCAGCCCCTTGTACCCCTCGGGCGGGAAGTGGGTGTGGCTCTCGATGGCCCACACGCGGCCCGCCTCGTCGACATCGATCCCCGTCGGCGTGACGATCTGCGGCGTCTCCGCGAAGAGCTCGATCTTGACTCGCGGGTCGAGCGACTTCGGCGGTTCGTCCGCAGCGATTGCTGGTACTACATAAGCAGTCAGCGCCAAACCCAGCAGCCATGAGCGAGCCATTGAACGCCTCTTTCAGTCAGGCCGGAATCACCCGGCGCTTCTGGGAATCTTCACGGAGGAGACGGTATGCGGTCTGTGGGCTGAACTCAAGCGGAGGGGTAAGTCGATGTAGGGTGGCGGCCAGTGGTGGGACCAGCCGCTTGGGGCGCAGGCCGGCGCAGGCCCACCGTTTGCCAGGTACAGCGTTGATCGTGGTGGGCCTGCGCTCCAAAGCGAGCTGGTCCCACCCTACGGCTACTCCCAGTTCACGGAGTGGTGGCCTTGGATTTCAGGCGGGCGAGCATGCGGCTGCGGTAGTCGCCGTGATTCCGGGACCGTTCCGGTTGGCCGGCCTCTTCGGCCATGGGAAGAGTACGGAAGATGTCGATCCCCACCGCTCCCAAGTCGTCCAGCGCATTGAATGCCTGGACCGCCAAGGCGGGTGGCGCGGGGCCATCGGCACAACTGCTGAGAAGGACTTCGCGGGCCTTGGTTCCATCGGCCAACTCCGTTCGCAGGAGCGTCTCCGCAGCTATGACTCGCACGGCGGGGGACTCATCTTCGAGGCGAGCCACCAGCGCGGGTACGTTCCCCGACACAGCCTCGCGGCCACGCAGCATCAGCCCCATCGCGGCCCAATAACGCACGCCCGGCTCATTGTGAGACAGTAATGCTGGCAGTTGATTCCAACTCGAGTTCTCTGTGTCGCTCGCCAGTTCGGCAGTGGCCAACACATGGTCGATCCGCAATCGTGAAGCATCGTGCCCCAGCTCATACGGCGAACTTCCCGCCAGTCGGCGATGCATCTCCGCCTCGGGAAGGAGGTCGACATCGCCGATCTCCAGTTGCCACTGATGCAGCCCCAGTCGCAGCTTTCGCAGGACATCGGCCTGCTGGGGGTCGCTGGCCAAATTGTGGACCTCGGCGGGATCGGTCTCCAGATCGTAAAGCTCTTCGGGAGCATCCGGCTCAAAGAACCGGGCATGCTGCGGGGCGAGTTGACCGGCATCGTGGGCCTTCTTCCAGGCCAGCAGCATGGGGGTTTCGTACATGTACGTTTGGAACTGTCCCGCCGTTTTGTGCGGCATAAAGTTTCGGACATAGACGAACCGCTCGTTGCGAATCGACCGAGTCAGGTCGAGCCGCTCATCCATGCGGGCTCGGTAGCCAAACAGAAAATCGCGCGGGGCTTTCGCATGCGGACCAGCCAAGGCTCTGCCCTGCATCGAAGCCGGTGCTTCGATCCCAGCCAGGCTCAGCATCGTGGGAGCCAGATCAACGAACGACACCAGCCGGTCGATCGACCCACCGGTGGTGTACCCCTCGGGAGCCATTGAGCGATACTTTTCGGGGACATGCACGATCAGCGGCACGCGCAACCCGCTGTTGCAGGGCGATCGCTTACAACGGGGAAGCCCAGGCCCGTGATCGCCGAAGTAGACGATGATCGTCTCTTCATCGAGGCCATCGGCCTTGAGTTCCGCGAGCTTCTGTCCGACCTGGTCATCCATGAGTGACATCTGGTCGTGGTACTGTGCCCACGCTTCGCGGACCTCGGGCAGATCGGGATGATAGCCGGGAACTTGGATTGAACCGGGGCTGTGAACGAACGTGTGGGGGCGTTGTCGAACTTGACTCTCGTGCGTCGTTGTGAAGTTGAAGACGGCGAAGAACGGCTGTCCGGTGGAGCGTTTTCGCCAGTGGGCCTTGTTGCTTGATTCATCCCAGACCTTTCCGGGTTTCGTGAGGTTGTAGTCCTCTTTGACATGATTGGTACAGTAGTACCCGGTCTCGCGGAGATACTGCGGAAACATCTTCATCCCGCTGGGGAGCGGCACCTCGCTCCGCATATGTTCGGAGCCGGTACTCGGGCAGAACATCCCGCTGATGATCGTGGTCCGCGCCGGGGCACAGACCGGCGCATTCGACCAACAGTTCCGATAAATCACCGACCGTTTGGCCAAGGCATCCAGATGTGGGGTGTTCGCATCCGGGTCGCCGTAACAGCCCAAGTGCGGACCATTGTCCTCGCTGCTGATCCAGAGAATGTTTGGACGATCAGCGGCTTGTAGCCCGCCCGTCACTACCAGCAGAAACAATCCCAATGCCCAATAACCGCGCTGCATGCTGTGCTCCCGCCGGGAATGAATGTCGAGCGGCATCATGACCGATCGACACTTCATTCGCCAATCGGCGGATCATCGAAGTCAATCGTCGAATCCCTCGTCGTCTTCGTTATTAAAGCCACCCTCTTTCGCATGCCACTGGTCGATCGTCATGATCACATTGCGGCTCTTCGCTCCGTTGTATTCGCCGACGACGCCGTCTTCGGCCATCCAGTCGACCATTCGTGCTGCGCGGCCGTAGCCGATACCGAGGACTCGCTGCAACAGTGAGACGCTGCCGCGACCTTCGCGGATCACGACCTCGACAGCCTGGCTGTAGACCTCATCGCGGGGGCGGGGGCCTTCGTCGGCACTGCCGTCTTTGTCCTTGTCTTTCCGCATGGCGGCAGCGGTCGCTTCGGCGATTTCGGCAGAGTATTGGGTCGGCTGGTCCTTGAAAAAGTCGATGACGGCGTTGACCTCTTCATCGCTGATGTAGGTGCCTTGCGCCCGCCGCAGGCTGCTCGTCCCTGGAGCGAGGAACAGCATGTCGCCATACCCCAGGAGCTTCTCAGCTCCGTTCTCGTCGAGAACGACGCGGCTATCGTTTTTGCTGGCGACCTGGAACGCGATGCGGGCGGGGAGGTTCGACTTGATCAGGCCGGTGATGACATCGACCGTCGGCTTCTGCGTGGCCAAGACCAAGTGAATCCCGACCGCGCGAGACTTCTGAGCCAACCGAATAATGTGGGCTTCGACATCCTTGCCGCTGGTCATAATCATGTCGGCCATTTCGTCGGCGATGATCACGATGTACGGCATCTTGTCGGGGATCGCTTCCGCTTCATAGCTGTCGGCATCCATTTCGAGGCGGTCGAGAACTTCATCGCGTCCTAGCTTGTTGTACAGATCGAGATGCCGCACGCCGACGCGGGCCAGCAGGTCGTACCGTTCCTCCATCTTGTCGACGGCCCAGGCGAGGACCGCTTCGGCCTTCTTCATATCGGTGATCACCGGGTGCATCAAATGCGGCAGGCGGGTGAACGGACTGAGTTCGACCATCTTGGGGTCGATCATGATCATCCGCACTTCATCGGGGGTCCGCGTCATCAGCATCGACACGATGAGCGTGTTGAGGCACACGCTCTTCCCCGTCCCGGTGCGTCCCGCGATGAGCAAGTGCGGCATCTTGGCCATGTCGACCACGAGCGAATTCCCGCTGACGTCCTTGCCCAGGAACATCGGGATGCGTTGCTTCTCGACTTCGGGGCCAGCGGCATCGATCAAGTCCTTGAGCCGGACCATGACGCGAGTTTCGTTGGGCACTTCCACCCCGACCGTGTTCTTACCGGGGATCGGCGAGACGACGCGAACGGCGGGGACGCGAAGAGCAATCGCGAGGTCATCTTGCAGACTGATGACCTTGGCGACTTTCAGTCCCGGCTCTAAGTCAATTTCAAACAGCGTCACCACCGGCCCCGTGTCGATCTCAGTAACCTTCACCTTGAGGCCGAACTGCTCGAAGGTTTTTTCGAGAGCGGCGGCGTTCAGTTGTGCCTTGGCAGCCAGCTTTTCAAAGGGGAACTCTTGACCGTTCTCCAGCAGGCTCACATCGGGCAAGCGATGGGCTGGACGCGGCTGGTCGAGCGTGGCGACCGGGGCCGGTGTGGCCTTGGTCCGACCACCGAGGGGTAGGTTGACCTTGAAAGAACTGGCTGCCGAGGTTGTGGGGGTTGTGGTGGGTGCCGGAGCGACCGGGCGTTCCGGAGTCCGCACCGGTCGAGTCGTGCTGGGTGGAGCATGGATTGGAATCTCGCGCGTCGCGGCGAGCGGGAGGTCATTCAAGGGGTCACTGGCGATCGCGGGGAACTCGTCCGCAGAGTCCTCTCGAGCGGCCCGCTTGATCCACGGACGAAACGGCCACAGCAGAATCCGAAACGGCAACAGCAGCCCCGCGACAACCCAGCGTGAGAGTCCATGATCCGCCAATAGAAACAACCCCGTTGTCGCCAGCGTCCCCGCCACGATCAAACCACCGGTCAGCGTGAAGTGCTTGTCGACCACGGCTCCCGCCCACGCCCCCAGCCACCCTCCGCTGCCGATGACCGGACCGCGGCCCCAGGTCGGAATCAGCAATTGCAGTACGAGACAAAACGCCGCCACGAATAGCCCCCCGCCAATCATCCGCACGCCGGGGTCGGGCGTCTCGGATCGACTGAAGAGTCGGATGTCGAACAGCAACAGCACCGCGACCAGGCCCCAGGCCGCCTCGCCCATCCCGGCGAAGAGTCCATTCGCCGCGACAGCCCCCGGCTGCCCGCCCCAGTTCGCCACCGTCGCGCGCGCAGGGTAAACCATCGACGCTGGCGGGTCCGCCGGGTCGTAACTGGCCATGCTCAGCGCCAGGAAGACCACGAGGGCCAGGCAACCGAGGGCCAGCAGATCATTCCTGAGTCGCTGGTAATCAAGCATGGCCGGTTGTGAAGACCTCGTTGGTCTTCGCAGTTTACTCCCTTCAATTGTGAGAAGCTGTGCGATGTGCGCATCCCGACCGGGAGTCGCCTCGCCACGCCTTACATACCTTCATCAGGTTGCCAGGGAGCTCGTCTGTGGTGCGACCGTGAACGGGCGAGAGCTTTCAGCAACCCGCCAGAGACTGCTCCGGTCGTAACGGTTCGTCCGGTCAAGGCCAGTGAGCCACACATTCGGACTGGGGGAAACTGTCCGTAGGCGAAGAATGTTCCGTCTGGATGCGAAACCGCCACGCATACTCAAGACGGATCACCTGCTTCAAAGGTGAATCTCCCGAGATCGACCACATCGGGCAAGCCACACTTCACGATCCCTCACAAAGCCGATCACCATGCTCCAGTCGCTCACCCGTTGGTTGAACTCTCCCAGCCGCCGTCGCCGCGCAAAGTTCGCCCCGGTCGTCTCTGGTCCGGCAGCCGTGGAACTGCTCGAAGACCGGAAGATGTTGTCAGCCGATGTCGTTCTTCAGTGGAACGAGATCATGCTCGACGCGATCCGCACGGTGAAACCCCCACCGCCAGTCGCTTCGCGGGCGATGGCCATCGTCAGCGTGGCCGTCTTCGACACGATCAACTCGATTGAATGGAAGTACAACCAGTACCTGACCAAGGCCACGACCCCGCTGTCGACCTCCAAGGACGCTGCGGTGGCGCAGGCCGCATACCGCACGTTGTCGGCGCTCTTTCCGACTTACCAGGCCACGCTCGATGCGCAGCTCGCTGCCACGCTGGGCACCGTGGTCGATGGGACGAACAAGACGGCTGGGATTGCCCTCGGCAACACCGTGGCGACGGCCATTCTGAACCTCCGCTCGACCGACGGCAGCAGCACTAGCGTGACGTACGTTCCAGGAACTGATCCCGGAGAATGGCGACCGACGCCGAACGGTTTCGCAGCCGCCTTACTGCCGAACTGGCCGAACGTGAAGCCGTTCACAATGACCAGCAAGTCGCAGTTCCGGCCCGCAGCTCCGCCCGCATTGGGTTCCGCAGCCTATGCGACCGACTATAACCAAGTCCTCGATCTCGGCTCAGCGACCAGTCTCACGCGGACTGCCGATCAGACCGACATTGCTGCGTTCTGGGCGGGTGGTGGCGGCACAGCGACCCCTCCGGGCCAGTGGAACATGATTGCTCGGGCTGTATCGCAGTCCCAATGCCTGACCCCGGAAGAGAACGCGCGGATGTTCGCCATGCTAAATGTCGCTCTGGCGGATGCGGCGATCAGTTCCTGGGATGCGAAGTACGCGTACAACCTGTGGCGCCCCGTTAGTGCGATCCGCGAGGGGAGCCTCGATGGGAATGCCGCGACGATTGAGGATGCTGCCTGGACTCCGCTGCTGAATACGCCCGCGTTTCCGAGTTACACCTCGGGGCACAGCACCTTCAGCGGTGCGGGAGCGGCTGTCCTGGGAGCGTTCTTCGGGACCAATGATGTCGCGTTCGTTCTGGAGTCGGAGGCGTCTGGCGTCGGCAGTCGTGGGTACACGGGTTTCAAACAAGCTGCGGAAGAAGCGGGAATGAGCCGGATCTACGGCGGCATCCACTTCAACTTCGACAACACCGCCGGACTTAAGGCCGGGGAAGCGATCGGCAAGCAGGTCGCCGCTGGCAAAGTGATGTCGGTCAAGCCGAGTGTCGTCCTGCAAGGGGGCCTGCTGACCGTGACTGGTACGAACACCAAGGACACCATCAATGTCGATCACCACAGCCAATCGATTTTCGTGAATGTGAATGGCAAGTTGCTCAGCCGTGTGACTTCGTCGCAGGTCTCTCGGATTATGATCAACGCGGGCGATGGCGACGACACGGTGACCGTCACGAGTCGCGTACTACTCGATACGCTGATGGAAGGCGGGAACGGCAACGATATTCTGAACGGCGGAGCGGGCCGGGATACGATCTACGGCGGAGCGGGCAAGGACCGCTTGTACGGGAACGCGGGAGCCGACTTCCTCTATGGCGAAGATGGGGATGATATGCTCGATGGCGGCAAGAACAACGACTTCCTGAGCGGCGGACTGGGCGTCGATACGCTCTACGTGACCCGCGACGCGGATACGTGGGAAACGGGTCCGGGAATTAAGCGAATCATCTACCGTTAAGGCGGGTTGATGGTTGCTGGATGAACGCTGATCATCAGAGCGGGGTGTCGTCACGAATTACGGCCACCCGTCGATGGAGGGCGAAAGACTGCCTGACCGACCCCGGCAGGGGTCTCAGAAATTAGCCGGTGGTTGAGCGCCAGCGACACCACCGGGATTCTGCCCACCAATGCTCGCTCGCATCCCGGAGGGATGCCAGAACGCCGGTTATCAAGGCTGCGAGATTCTGGCATCCCTTCAGGATGCGGTCAGAGTTGGGATCGCTTTCCAGTGGTGTCGCTGGCGCTCGACCACCGGCTAATTTCTGGCATCCCTCCAGGATGAGCTGAGGAATACGTCATCCCCGCAATGCCTCGATCTTTACAATCAAAAGCAACGACACCCGCCTGAGCGGAACTTTCGCGCCCCCCACCGTCAACAAAAAACAAAAAACAGCTCCCCGGATTCCGGGGAGCTTCGTAGAGGCGCCGGTCGGATTTGAACCGACGAAATGACGGATTTGCAATCCGTTGCCTTAAGCCACTTGGCTACGGCGCCCTGAACCTGATTGGGATCAGGTGCGTTTAGGATCGGTCGACGAGGGGGTCCACCTTGACCGAATAGGCGGCATTTGCCACCCATTCGGCAGAAAAGTCACCCCGTGCGTTTTCGGCAGATCTGACACAGCAGGGACTATACCTCACCCGGAAAATCGGTTCAAGTTGCCGTCAGCCGCCAGGCTCGGGGCCGATGGCTCATGGCCAGAGTGGGAGGCTTTCTCTGGCCATCAGCCATCAGCGATCCCTGCGTGATCGGTCTCACGTCGCAGAGGGCTCGATTCCGTGAGATCCGCCTGGTGCGGCGCAGGCACCTCGGACGGTGCATCAAACCGTTGGGATTGCCGTTCGATGATCGCGTCCCACCGCTGGGCCTCGTCGAGTTCGTATTCCCCGGCGTCATAATCATCGTAACGGCAGGCATACCCCGGCTGCTTCGCCCGATCCACCTCCGTCTCGTATTCCGTCAGCACGCGGTTCTGGATCAGGTCGCGGCACTCCGAGTTGATCGGATGCGCAATATCCGCGTACAGCTTGGCCCGTCCGTCGGGTCCCTTCACCGCTCGGTCATCGCGCAGGCGGAGGCCACACTGTGAACAGTAGCATGATCGCAAAGCGTTCTTGGTGTGGCATGAGTTGCAATGGTCTGTCAGCTTGCGGCTCGGCATCGCGACGAAGGCCCCTTTCATGCCGCGAATGATCTTCAAGTCGCGAATCACGAAGCAGTGGTCAATGGTGAAGGAACAAAACGCGAGCAGCCGCTCGGCATTGTCGCTCATCAGTTTGATGCGAACTTCCGTAATTTCCACAGTACCGTCCTCCTGAACAGTGGAGCCGGGCGACCATCGGGTCGCCGGTGTGAGGACTTGTCACGAATGTCAAATCAGAGGGGGTGCGTCAACAGCCCTGTTGAAGGGGCTGCGTGTTGTCCTGAAGGGACTTCTCAGATGGCCGCCGAAACGACGAACACCTGGCCGCACTGCATGGCCCGCAACCGGCGGGCAGCGCGGGCTGCCTGCACGGCGTGGGCAAATACCGAAAAGCACGACGACCCGCTCCCGGTCATCAAGCTACCCCACGCCGGGACTCCCCGAAGACAATCCAATGTCTTCGCGACCTCTCCCGAGAGAGAGACTGCCGGAGCCTCAAGCGCGTTCGACATCCCTTGTCCCACCGCGTGGGGACAGCCACTGCGTAACCCGTCTAATAACAGCCCGCTGCTGCGCGGCTCTCTGGTGAGATGGAGTCGTTGAAACACCTCGCGCGTGCTCAGCCCGACTGCGGGCTTGATGACCACGAAGTGGAGCGGTCGTGACAAGCGTCTCGGCTCGATCTGCTCCCCCCGCCCGTGGCAGAGAGCGAGTGGCACCGAATCGAGAAAGAAGTTCACATCGCTCCCGAGCTGAGCTGCGAGCGAGTGCAATTCCGCAGGCGAGAGCCCGAGTTGCCAGAACTGATTGAGAGCCACGAGCGTCGCCGCCGCATCGCTCGATCCGCCGCCGAGACCGGCCTGCAGCGGGATGTTTTTCGTGAGTGTGATGTGCGCCCCGAGCAGGCATCCGGTGACCTCGCGCAGCAATCGAGCGGCCCGCAATACCAAATTGTTGTCATCGATCGGTAAGAGCGCCGCACCAATTCCCTGACGCGATTGACCGTCCGCCAGTGACAACTCCAACCGTCCACTCACCTCCGGATCAAATCGGAGAGTGTCGTAAAGACCAATCGAGACCATCACGGTCTCTAATTCATGGTATCCGTCCGCACGTCGACCGAGAACTTCCAGGAAGAGGTTAAGCTTGGCTGGCGTTCTCGCGACCAGGGACGCACCCCGTCGCTCAAGTCGCATCCGTGTCACGTCCTGATAGATGCTCACGTTGCTATGACACCGGAATCCACCAAGTGGACCCCCACTGCCTCCATGCCGTTTCGCCAGACCAGCGAACCCCGCACAGAACCGGGCTAGACGCCCAACCGTGATGTTACGGCGAGGAGGCAGATTGTCAAGATGTGTTAACGAGAAGTGAATCTGGAGTCCCTTGCAGGATTAAAAGAGACGACACTCTGAGCCTATTTGTCAGAGGTCCTCGCGTGGTAACATTCTGCGTCCGACTTTCGCCCCACCCCTCACACTGAGCGACATCCATGATCACAGTTGGCATGAACTACCACGTCCTGCCCGGCAAGCAGCAGGACTTTGAAGACAAATTCGCAGGCGTCATCGACGCCCTCAAGGCCGCTCCAGGGCACACCAATTCGACCCTTTGGAAGGATGTCGCCGATGGCGCGTCGTATCTGATCACCAGTGAATGGTCCGACGAAACGGCCTTCCAGGAGTTCATCCGGAGCGAGGCCTTTCGCGCTGTGACCAACTGGGGCAAGGAACAGATCCTCTCGGGCCGCCCCCAGCACAAGGTCTACAAGCACTAATCTTGAAACAAGCGAACTTTCGACCACGGAGTCGCGGGCGGAAGATGGGGCATTCTCAGGTAGCCACATTTCGCCAGAACGTGGGTGAATCACGCCACTCGCCCACGTTCTGGCGAACGTGGCTACTCGGCATTTTTGCATGCGGGCAGATTACGCTATGCACTGCGGCGAACTGCTTCTCGAATCTCACCCTGCCGCTGGCGACCAGTGGCCACGGGGTTGACCCAGACATCGACCTGCTTCCGCTGATTGACAGACAGAACCCGGTACATCGCCAGGAGCAGAAAGGCCCCACTGGTCCCCGCCAAGAAACCCCACAGGCTGATCGGAGTGACCTTCACCCCGGGCATCAGAAAACCCAGCGTGCCACAGCCGATCACTGTCCCGACGATCCCCATCATGAGAGTCGCTACCGCCCCGCCAGGATCTTTGCCGGGCATGATCGCTTTGGCCGTCAAGCCGACCACCGTTCCAAATCCAACCCAGACGAGGAACTCTTGCAAGCTGCGTTCGATCAGCGCAGTCCACTGGGGATCGATCGACATGGCGGCGTCCTTGCCGGGGGTGAGAGGGCCGTGAGCGGTTCAGAGCCGCATAGTTTCCTTCGGTTGCGTCTCAGGCTGGGCCACTGCATCTTCCTGGCAACTGGCATAATCGTTATGGGCGGAGGGATTGAATGGGGCAGTAGCCGTCGAGTTCGTCGAGGTGGTCTGTTGAGGGCTGATAGACACCGGGCCGAGGCCATGGTCGTGCCGCTATTCTCCGCGCGGGCGGAAGTGACCCGTAGCCACGTTCGCCAGAACGTGGGCGAGTGGCGTATTTCGCCCACGTTCTGGCGAAACGTGGCTACGAGAGAATGCCCCCCCCCTTGCAAACCCCTCAAAAGGTCTCCCCATGAAGATCGACCGCATCGAGTTGTTTCAGGTCGCAATGCCGCTCATCGCCCCTTGGCGGACGGCCTATGGCGAGGACTCTGTCGTCGAGTCAGTCCTTTGCCGGATGTCGAGTGGCTCCGTCGATGCGTGGGGCGAGGGGTGCCCGCTCGCAGCTCCGTGCTACAGCCCCGAACACGCCAGTGGGGTCTTCGAGACGACCGCCCGCTGGATGGCTCCGCAGATCCTGGGGCAAGAGATTCACTCGGGAGATGAGCTTCAACGCAAGCTGGCGATGTTCAAGGGAAACCCCTTTGCGAAGGCTGTGCTCGATTGTGCGTGGTGGAATCTGAAGTCGAAGATTGAGAACCGGCCGTTGCATGAATTGCTGGGGGCGAAGCGTGAGGTGGTCCCCGTCGGGGATGATTATGGGGTGGCGGATCGGGTCGAGGAGTTGCTGGAGAAGATCGCGTGGTCGGTGGGTGCGGGGTTTCCGCGGATCAAGCTGAAGTACCGACCGGGGTGGGATCTGGGGATGCTGCGGCGGGTCCGGGCCGAGTTCCCCACAGCCGTGTTCCACATCGATTGCAATAGTGGGTACACGATCCGCGACCTGGCGATGTTTCGGCAGATCGACGAACTGGACCTGGCCATGATTGAACAGCCTCTCAACCATGATGACCTCGTCGATCATGCGACTTTGCAGCGCGCGATTCGCACGCCGGTCTGCCTGGATGAAAGCATCGCCAGCGTGCGACATGTCGAGAAGGCGATCGAGCTGAAGAGTTGCCAGTTCGTGAACATCAAGCCGGGGCGCGTCGGCGGGATCACGAACGCCGTGCGCATCCATGATTTATGTCAGGGGGCCGGGATCCCCTGTTGGGTGGGGGGGATGCTGGAGAGCGCGGTCGGTGTGGGCCAGTGCGTCGCGTTGGCGATGCTGGATAACTTTACTTACCCCGCCGACATTTTTCCGACATCGCGCTATTACCGGGAGGACTTGGCGGATCTTCCGATTGAGTGGGCGAGTGGGACCATGACGCCTTCCGTAAGGGCTTTTTCAAGAATGCCGGAGCCTGATCCAATCCGCATGAAGCGGATGACCCTTCGGTCGCTGGTGGTTAGGGAGGGATAGGCGAACCTTGCGGCAGGTTGAGATTGAGAGTCTTTTCGAGCCAGTTGACGATCGGTGAAAACGAGGGTAGCGTGTGATTGACGTTCATCATCTTGTCGCGTGGAACCGAGGTCGGGAGCCCCCTTCCGACCGGTCTGGCACTGGGCCGGAACAGGTTTCGCTCACCCGAGACGCCCCCCTTCATAGGCGTTCCGGGATGGTCCTCTCGCAGAAACTCCCGGATGTACAACTGGTGTGGCAAGCTGGTGAGCCGTTTTCCGGTGGGCACCCTGATCGCCTGGGTGGCCATCTTGGTGGTCGTCGTGACGACCGCTCCCACGCTTCAAAAAGTGGCCAAAGACGGCGAGTTTGCCTTCCTTCCAGAGGACAGCCCGAGCAAGCTGGCTGAGCAGGCTTTTCGGGAAGCCTTCCCGAGCAACAAAACGTCGGTGGCCGAAGTATCCGACGAGTCCGACGTTGGCTCCACGAATGAGCAGGCCCAACTCGACCCACTCGGATCGAGCATCGTCATCGTTGTGCAGCGCGAACATGTGCAGCAGGGGCTCACCGAAGCCGACAAGAAATTCGTTATCGAACAATTGGAAACCGGTCTCCGCCGGATTCAGGAACGGACCGCCAAAGGGTATGGCCCCCAGCCCCTCCTCGATTCCGATCCGATCCTCCCCCCGGGCGAGCGGGTCATTCGAGGGATCTGGACATTTGAAGATCCGCGCATCGGTCCCTTGCTTCAAAGCTCCAACGAGCTATCAACGCTGATCCGCGTGGAGCTGACGACCGAGTTTTTGGACCGCGGAAACAAGCTGGTCGTGTCCCGCATCGAGCAACTCATCGAAGCGAAACGAAATGTGATGCCCGCTGGCCTTGATGTGGCCTTGAGCGGGTCGGCCACGGTGGGTCGCGACATGCTGGTGGCCGAAGCCGAGAGTGCTGCCAAGACCGATCACTACACCAAGGTGCTGGTGATCGTCCTGCTGTTGTTGATCTACCGAGCCCCGTTGATGGTCGTGATCCCTCTCGTCACGGTCGGCGTGGCGGTCCGCGTGTCGCTGCACCTGTTGCGGATTATGGCCGATTGGGGGATCGTCGGTCTCTTCACCGGGTTGGATGTTTATGTGACGGTCGTCGTCTACGGATCGGGAATCGACTTTTGCCTGTTCTTACTGGCCCGCTACAAGGAAGAGCTGGACCGCGGCGCGTCGTTCAAAGACGCGATCACGCTGGCTGTGACGCGGGTCGGAGCGGCTTTGGCCACGAGCGCGGGGACCAGCATCGTCGGGATTGGAATGTTGTACTTCACCGAATTCGGCAAGTTCCGGCAGGCGGGCGTTGCCATCTCGTTCGGACTGTTTGTCGCCTTGCTCTGTGCGCTCACGCTGACGCCCGCCATGATCCTGTTGTTCGGTCGGTGGACCTTCTGGCCGGATGTGCGCCAGGAGCGGATCTCCGCTTCGTCGGGCTTCATTCCAGCCTCTTCATTTTGGACCTTCCTGCAACAACAGCGATGGATGGAACGGGGTTGGGAATGGGTCGCCGATCTGATCGCGCGACGACCCGGGATGGTCTTTGTGACAACGGTGCTATTGCTGACTCCGCTCGCGCTGGTGGGGGCCATTTATAAGGACCACTTGAGCTATGGGCTGTTGTCCGACCTGCCCAGTGATAAAGCCAGCGTCAAGGGGGCCAAGGCGATTCAAAAACACTTCCCGCGCGGCGCGGCGGGAACCACGACACTCCTGCTCGAACACGACGCTTTTGATCTGAGTTCAAGTGCGAGTGCGGGACGGCTGTCTCGAACGTTGACCACCTCACTGATGGACCGGAAACAGGAACTGGCCATCGCGGATATCCGGTCGCAGTCTTCCCCGCACGGCTTGGTGGCCGCAGAACGCAACCTTGGTGGGTATCTCGAACGGAAGCAACGTGACAAGGCGGCCTACGACGCTTACTGCAGTCACGACCCTCTCAGCCCCCGCAAGGGGAAGCTGATGCGGTTCGATGTCGTCTTCGAAACCGATCCTTTCGCCCGCGATGCGATCGCGCGGCTCGAAGATGCGCGGGACGCCCTCCGCGATGCGCTGGCTCAGCACTCGGCGATCGAACGGGATCGCGCTGCCAAGCGGGCCGCTTCCGAAGCCGCTTCCACGGATGA
>JAYSVZ010000360.1:0-17536 GCA_043718305.1 Planctomycetota bacterium
CTCAGCACGCATCCCTTTCGGAACTCGCGGCCAAAACAGCGAATACGAACGCTGATTCCCAACTACTTCTCGGGGTCACCAACCATGTTGTCAAAGATCTCTTCACCCGCCGGTCGCGAGTGGGAGAGGCATATTAGCCGGACTTTTCTCCCCTGCAAGCCTCTGCCCCGAACGTTTTCGAATTTTTCAAGAAACGTTTCCATGGCCCCCGCAGCCTCACGATTGCAGTCTGCCCCTGATCGTCGCAACTGGTCTTGCCATATTGGGTTGATGTTCATCCGCCCCCCGATAAACTGGTGACTTCAAGTGGTGGCACGCAGCCACCACAGCTCGATTTGTCAAAGCAATCGGTGTTTTTCGGGGGTCGACGAGGAGCTGTTTTGGGATGAAGTATGCATGTTCGCTTCGTACCTGAAGTGGACTGGATCGCAAGTCCTTGGCCAAAGGCGGCGATTCTGACGCGCATGCTTCGTCGGCAGCCCGTGGCACGTCATCTTCGACCGCACCGTTCTGAAGTGGGGTGTGGCATGGAGTGGATCTTCGGTGTCGTGGGAGCCGTGATCGGCACGATCGCGGGCTTCTTTTTTGATCGTATGCGTCTTGGGCCAGCTTACCGCGACAAGGAGCAATTGCTCCATGAAGCGAAGTCCGAAGCTGAGAACATCCGCAAAAAGAGCGAACTCGACTCGAAGGAAGAACTTCTCCGCCGTAAGGACGACCTGAACAAGGAACTTAACAAGGTCCGCGAAGAACTGCGGGATGTGGAACGCAAGCTCGACAAGCGGGAATCGGGGCTGAATGAACTCGACAACCAGATCAAACAAAAAGAGAAAATGCTGCAGACGCAGCAGAACCGTCTAACTGAGAAGCTCAAGGCCGTTGAATCGCAAGAGCGAGAACTCGACAAGTCACTCCGCCGTGAGCAGGATGAACTCTTCAAGATCAGTGGTCTGTCCAAGGAGCAAGCCTCCGAGAAGCTGATGACCCGCCTGGGCAGCGAACTCCAGGCCCAAGCAGGCAGCCTGATCCTGAAGCACGAGAAGGATCTGAAGGAGAACCAGGAGCGGATGGCCCGTGAGATCATCGGGATGGCCATTCAGCGCTACGCGTCGACGCACACATCCGAGACAACCGTCTCGACGATCGACATTCCCAGCGACGAGGTCAAGGGGCGGATCATCGGGCGCGAGGGCCGCAACATCCGCGCCTTTGAACAGGCCACCGGCGTCGACGTGATCGTCGACGACACACCCGGCGTCGTGGTCGTGACCGCCTTCGATGCGGTCCGCCGAGAAGTCGCCCGCCAGTCGCTGATCAAGCTGATTCAAGATGGCCGGATCCACCCCCAGAAGATCGAAGAAACCGTCCGCGAGACGCAGCGGGAGATCGACCAGACGATCATGAAACTCGGTCGCAGCGGGGCCGAAGAGGCTGGCGTGCCGAACCTGCACGAGAAGCTGATTCAGTTGATGGGCCGTCTGTCATTCCGCGTGAGCTATAGCCAGAACGTACTCCGCCATTCGATCGAAGTCGCCTACCTGACGGGGATGATGGCCGAGCAACTCGGCCTGGATGGCACTCTCGCCCGGCGGTGCGGCTTCTTGCACGACATTGGAAAGGCTGCCGACCACGAGATGGAAGGGGGCCACCCGGCGATCGGGGCCGACCTGCTCAAGCGGTACGGAGAAGGCCCGGAAGTGGTCCACGCCGCCCTCGGCCACCACGATGACATCCGACCCGACTACATCTACACCGTCCTCACCGCAGCCGCCGACGCCTGCTCCGCAGCTCGTCCCGGGGCTCGCCGTGAGACGTTGGAGAAGTACATTCGCCGCCTGGAAGACCTGGAGGCGATCGCGTACGGCTTCCCCGGTGTCGACCAGGTCTACGCGGTGCAAGCCGGTCGCGAAGTCCGCGTGATCGTCGACCCAAAGTCGATCAACGACCGCGAAGCCGCGAAGATGGCCCACGACATCGCGCAGTCGATCGAAGACCAGATGACTTACCCCGGTGAGGTCAAGGTCGTCGTGATGCGCGAGACACGGGCCATGGGAGTCGCGAGGTAAGGGTCAAGGTTTCCAGTGGCGTAGGGTGGGACAAGCTCGCTTTAGAGCGCTGGCTGGCTCACGCTGGCGCTGGCCCACCACGGATCACGCGTGTTCCCCGAATGGTGGGCCGGCGTAGGCTCTCCTGCGCCCAAAGCGGCTGGTCTCCACCCTACGTGACTACCATTTGGGCCAGTCCGCGACTTCGGCAGCGTCCCGTTGAATCACGCCCACTCCGACTTTCCGGGTGGGAAAGGAACAGCCGACGTAGATCGAGTACTCTTGTGACCATTCCGATTTCTTCCAGAGGAACAGAGGAAGGGGTCGGCCATTTGAATCGAGTTGAACCAAAAACTTGTTTCCTGAGTGAGGACGATGATCTGCCGGGTCTGGCAGCAGAGCGGATAATTCGTTCAATAGGTTCGTGTATTCTCCCACTTGGCCGTTCATTCGCAAGGGGACATCGTTTTGCAAAGTCGACTTGGCCCAGTTTTCCACGTATCGCTTCGCAAGCCACACTTCCGCCTGTTTGAAGAAAGTCGATAAACCAATAAATAGAACGAATGCGAACACATACTTCATCAGATCGCGGGTTCCCTCCCGGTGACGTTTCCATTGATCATCCTTCCACAGCCCTCGAAGAATGCTAAGTAGGCCCAAAAGTAAGAAGGCGGCGGACAACACAAAAGAGAATTGAACCGGAATCATTTCTTCTCCCGACCAATGAGCGGTTCATCGTCAGAAGGCCGATTCGGAATGGACTCCAGAGTCGAGATGCGACCGATGTTCGCGTCGACTCGGATCATACCCCCCTCTCTGATTGTGGCCGTTGCCAAGGGGTGAGAGACGACGGGAATGCCGAACTGCCGGGCCAGGATCGCTCCGTGAGAGAGGAGCGCGGTCTGGTCGACGATGATGGCTTTGGCCTCGGCCATGAAGGCCACGAAATGGGGCGGGAGCATTGACGCGACGATCACCGATCCACAGGGCGGTGTTTCGCCCGGGTGGCGTTCCGGGAACCAGGCTGGGCCTGCGGCGATTCCGGGGGAGATGGGACTGCCGACGAGTTCATCAGTGGTCGCTGGGGAACTGTTCGACGGATCGATTAGCCCTCGTTCGTCGATTAGGACAGGGTGGGGAAGCGTCTGGTGGGCTGCCCACTCGCGGCGGCGGCGGCGCGCGATCTTTCGAAGGATCGCTTCATCCGTTGACGTTGCCGTGGAGAGTTGCTCGACACTTAGAAAATAGAGATCCCCCCCCATCCCAGTCGCTTGTTCGAGGGCCACGCAGACCTGGCGAATTAGAGCGGACCCTCGCATGATTTCATGCTTGCCAACTTCTCGCATCGGCAGCAGGCTCGATGCCGTTTCGAACAGGCTTCGAAGAGTGTGGCTGATCGCTCCGAAGCTGAGATTGTCGGCGATTTCTCTGAAATCGCCGGTGCGACGCCCGCCGAGTCCACCGATGCTCGCATGCGAAAAGAACCGCTCCGGAAGAGTTGGCTCTCGTTCGAACCCTCCTCCGTCGTCGTCGCGTCGCCGCAGCGATTTTGGAAAAATCGCCGACACCACCGGAATCTGATCCGGCACTTCGCTCCAACGTGGCTCGGCCAATTCCATCTCGTGAGCCGAGCGGTGACCATACTGCGCCACGAACTCGTCCCGGGAAAGTTGTCCCGCATGCAGCGCAATCATCGCTCCATGCAACTCGTCGAGAACGGGAACGCGGAGCGTTCGCAAGAGTCTCTGGCACAATTCATCGGCAGCTTCGGGTGAACTCTCAAACGCGGCCTGCTGCCTGAGCATCTCAAGAGAGGCCGCTCCCAGCACCCCGGTGAGCATCAACTCCGGGGCGAAGCGATCGAAGACACCCGCGACTCGCCGCTGCAGGATGGCGGCCAGTTCGATGACCGACAGTGATTCCAGGGGTTGCTGGCGTTCCGACTCGAGCCACTCGCGATACCTTGGGATCGTCTCTTCATTCAGCGTGCGGAGGGCCGTCGATTGAAGGCGTTTGATCCGCCGTCCCGCGCGCCACAGAGTCCAGGCGATCCAGGGGCTGCGAAGGAGAAACCACGGTCCGACGCGGTCCAGGTCAAGTTTCGCCGGAGCGCGATCGATGGCCGAGGGGTCGCGGAGCAGTTCTTGGCGATCAAACCCGAATGGATAATCCTCGCCGTACAAATCCGGGAGCCGATTCGCCGAAGCGTAAATCTGACCGGCGATCAGTTCCAGAAACCCCTCGCGGTTGAACTGCCGACTCGGGGAGAAGCCGAGTCGCCGATAGAGCTGGCCGTAGCCACCCGCCCCGTTCATGAAGCGGCGCATGATCGACCACGTCAGCGGCGTCGGATGAGGCAGCGTCTCGCAGAGGTTATGCCGGACCCAGAGCGTGTCCCCCCTCTGGCGGAACTCCGCGAGCCGAGCGTTCTCTTGATTGAGCCACCGGCTGCTCTCATCGACTGGGAATTTTTGGAAAAGAATCGGGCGAGCTTGGAAGAGTGACCACCGTCCGTCAGCGAGCCCCCACTCGACATCGACCGACTGGCCGAAGATGGCCTCCACCCGAAGGCCATAGGCAGCCAGTGCCGACAACTGGTCGGGCGATAGAAGTTCACCGGCCACCGATGGCCGTTCTTCTTTGGCTGGAGCGCGGGAGAGATCCCACCGCTGCCCAGCCTCAGTCCCCGACACGAGTTGTTCGCCCAGTCCCCGGACCGCCTCGATAATCAGCCGGTCAGCTTCTGGAGACCGAGGATCGCGTGTGAACATGACACCGGCCACATCGGTAGCGACCATCACCTGAATGAGGACCGCCGTCCCCTTCAAGTGAGTGAGATGTCGCGAGCGGCGATAGACAACCGCCGAAGGACTCTGCCACGAATCGAGTACGGTCCGGATCCCGCGCTCCAGTTCCTCGCTCGTCGCGCAGTTCAACACCGACTGCAACATCCCCGGCATCGAAGCAGCCGCTCCACTGCGAACGGCAAAGCGGACCAGCTGGGGAAGGCTTTCGATCAGCGACTCGACCTCACCCATCACGCCGCGCGGCAATGTCCGATCGTGGGCGAAGTAGTCCTCGCAAACCGCGATGGGCAGTACCCAAGCTGCGGGGACGGGCAGGCCCGCGCGAGACATCTGAAGCAATGAAAACGCCTTGCCGCCGATGACTTCGGCGGTCGCGTCCTCAGTCGCGAGCTGGTCCAGCGATAAGAGCCAGCGGGGCGTCATGCAAACTACTCTTTCATCTCATGCAGCCATGCATTCCCGGCAGAGTATTCGACTTCGAGTCGACGACTGTCTAACGCCCGACCACCCAGCCCAATCAGTGATTTCGGCATCGCACCACCGTCGAACACACATTTCACATATCGGGAACGAGGGCGTAGGCATCGGACCTGATGGTCAAAGAATGTGACCGGAATTCGAGCGAGCTGGCAACGAAAATGACCTCCACCAATGCCACTGGCTGAGCGTAGCCAGTTCGGCAATTCCTGACCGTCAGGCGCGTCGACCCACTCGATCAACTTCCGATGGGACGACCAGACGGCCTCCGGGAGGACCGTCAAACAGGCCCCGGTGTCGATCCACGCTTCGTGCCAAGTCCCGACCCATGGCAATCGGAACAGCACGCACAGCCGATCAGCGGTCAAGAGCAGCGGGCCGTCCTGATCTCGAATTACGGCTCGCTTCACGATATTAAAAGTGAGTTGAACCTGACTATCGAACTTCATGTCCCTCAATCCATTTGACGGCGAGTTTCGATCCATCCACTCCGTACTGGCTCTCGAATTCTACGCGCAGTTCTGTTTCACGGTTTCCGACCAAAACGACTTCTTGTTGGTAGATGCCCACAAATTGACCTGCGAACTGGTCGAACTCACCGAGAGCCAATTGCTCGTTGGCATACTCGAAGTCAGCCGCAAAGCGTCGATCTTCGTCTGTGATGCTGGGGGCCGTGTTCACGTCGGACTCGGGTCTCTGGCGACTATTGGCGGGCACCCCATCATGGGGATCATCACCCGACGAATGTATTCTAGCACTCTCGGACGTGGCTGAGGCCCCGATTCGGATGGCGATGACCCGATTGAGCCAGAGGGTGTTGGAGCGGCCTTGATTCGCGCCCTCCTGCTCCCCTCTCCCCCCGGGAGAGGGGCCGAGCTTGGTAATTTCAAAGACGCGAGCAATATCCGGGTGCAAGTAAATTACGGAAAAACGACGCCCTTGGTGCTTCAGGCGTTGAGCTAACCCCAAGACTTGCCCTAATGCCGATGAGGGTAAGAACTCGATCGCTGCCATGTCGAGAACCACATTCGGCTCGGTTGTCGTCTCCGGCGTCAATCGAAACTGATCGCTGAAGTTTACAATTTCCCGATCAAGGGGCGTTAAAACCAGAGTGTCTTTCGTCGGATGAGCGATTGTGTATTCCATCCCTCACCCCGAAGAGAACGACCACTTGATACTATCGGCAATCACCAACCCTCACAAGCAGATTATCGAGATCATCGGCTCGGAGGCGTAAACGTCCGCAGGCGGGGGTCTGCTGTATTCTTCCGAAGAGCCACAGTTGGTTTCGGGAGTCATCTTGACCCGCACCCTCACCCCCAGCCCCTCTCCCAAAGGGAGAGGGGAGCCGGAAGGTGTAAGACCGAGCGGGAAACCGCTCTCTATGACCAGCTCGGCTTCTCCGGCAGGTACATCTCGAACTCGGCGATCAGCGCCGACTCGAACCCACCGGCGTACGTTCCCGCGAAGAACCGCTCGATCGCTTCCGCCTGGAACTTCACCCAGCTTTTGTCTTCGTGGCCAGGGTTGATCGGGAAGTAGCGGGCCTTGACCGATTGGGCGGCTTTCATGTCGCCGGGGGCGTCGCCGATCATCAGTACCTTGTCGGGCGAGTACCCCTTGGCGATCGCCGCAGTGAGGATCTCGGTCTTGCTCCCCATCTCCTGCCCACAGATGGCCGAGACGTATTGGGCGATCCCATGCTCACTCCATTCGGCGATCAGGGCGGGCGTCGGCGTGGCCGAGCAGACGATCAGGTCGGCCTTCCCCTGCAACTTCTGAAGGCTCTCCCGCACCCCGGGAAACGGCGGCACTCCGTGGACCATCCCCTTGACCGTCGCATCAACGGCGGAGGACCACGCGGACGCCTTCACCAGATCGGCATCACCAGTCTTCTCGGCTTCGGCTTTGACGGTGCCGCTGGAGAGCTTGGTCTCGCGCTTCACCCAATCGCGAAGCCCCTGAAACTTCGGCACGGCGAACCCGCGAGCCTTCACATCGGCCCGCTGCTCCAGCAGATCGAGCGCCAGCAGGTAAGCCGGGAAGCGATTCGCCCCGCGCGTCTTCGAGTAAAGGTTCGTGAACTCCGCCGCCTCGCGGGCGTACTTCGAGATCGCCTGCAACCCAAAATGGTTGATGAAGTTGGGGATGAAGCACTCCTTGTGCTTGATCTCCATCGAGTCAAACGCACAGCCATCAGAATCGATGGCGACAAGGTAATCATGCTTCTTCTGAACACTGGCCAAGGCGTCGGACACGCGGGGATCTCCGTTGAGTGGGTGGTTGAGACAGCGGTAGGTTATGGCGTGCCGTCAATCACGACAAGAAAAGCCGGTCTCGATTGTCGGCGACTTCTCCGAAGTCGCCGCCGCAGACCTCACAGCCGTCCACTGCGCATCACGCCCCAGATCAACCAGATTCCGAGCATCCCCGACAAGGTAAAGACCGGGACCGTAATCCACGGTGAGGCCCCGGAGCTGCGGATAATGAGGGATGACGAGACGACCAGCGAGGCGACGACGAGCGCGACCACGATGCGGTTACTCGATCGGTCGAACTCCGAAATCAGCCGGTCAAGGGACCGGTGTTCGAGCTGGATTTTGAGGTCATCGCGGCTGAGCTTATCGAGGGTTCTGGCGAGAGACACGGGCATGCTGTGCAGCGTTCGAAGCAGATCTTTCACGTCATCGGAGACGCGACCGGCCATTCGGCGCGGATCATAACGCCGTTTGACGAGCGCCTCGACGAAGGGGGCCAGCTCCGTGGCGAGGTTGAACTTCGGATCGAGACCGCGGCCCACGCCTTCCAGGGTCACCGTCGCCCGAATCAACAACATCAAGTCGCCGGGACAGCGGAGTCCATGCGCGGACAGAATCTGGACAAAGTCCCCCAGCATTCGCCCCACGCGCAGCTGTTCCAGGGAGACTCCGTAGTAGGTCTCGACGAAGTCTTGGATATCGATGCGGAGCAAGGCCGGGTCGATGGGCCGCGATGGCTGCCCCAACCCCTGCACGACGCGAACCGCCAGTGAGACATCGCTCTTCGCCACAGCCACGATCAGATCGATCAGCAGCTCGCGCTTTTCATCGTCGAGGAACCCAATCATCCCATAGTCGAGCAGGGCGATCTTGCCAGACGGTAGAATGCGGATGTTCCCCGGATGGGGGTCACCATGGAATATCCCGAGATCGAAGACCTGCTTGAGGAAAAGCCGGGCTCCGCAGGCGGCGATCTGCGCGGGATCGAGCCCGGCTGTGCGAACCTTGACCAAATCGTCGGGCCGAAACCCGTCGATGTACTCCATGGTCAGGACCGCCGATGTGCAGAGCTGTTCAAAGGTCCGGGGAATCGTCAGATCGTGGTCCTCGCGATAGAGCCGGCGGAACTGCTCCATCGTCCGGGCTTCGCGCAGGAAGTTGACCTCGCGCCGGATCGTGCGGGCAAAGTGGGCCACGAGGCCGATCGGGTCGAAGACCTGCGACTCGGGGATGTTGCTCTCGATGAGCTTGGCGATCTCCTGCATCAGCGACAGATCGCGCTCGATGTCCCGCTCAGCGTTCGGACGACGAACTTTGATCACGAGCGGGGTGCCATCGAAACCGCGCGCGCGATGGACTTGGCCCAGCGACCCAGCGGCCAGCGGCTCGATCTCGAACTCGGCGAAGAGTTTGTCGATCGGCTTTCGCAGCTCGCGCTCGATGAGTTGTTTCGCCTCTTCGCCGGGGAAGGGGGGCACCCGTTCCTGGAGCAACTCTAACTCCGCGATCACGTCTCCCGGGACCAGGTCGGGCCGCGTGCTGATGACTTGGCCGAACTTGATAAACGTGGGCCCCAAGTCTTCCAGAGCCCGCCGAATCCTTTGCGGCGTGCCCAGGCCGATGGTCTCGGGCTGCCGCCGGACAAAGAGCCGCTTGCCCCATTGCAGATACCGCCGTAACCCGATCCGCTCGAGCAGATCGTCAAACCCATGCGACAGCAGCACCCCGGCAATCTCGCGACTGCGCGCCAGATTGCGAAGGAATCGGAAGGGGGCGTACTCAAACGACACGGGGGCTCACTGAGTGATGGCGTGGCAGCCGCCAGCGAATGGCTGCGCGGTCTCCCATTATTGTGTCGAATGCTCCGACCGCCGTCGCGGGGCATGACGAGGAATTTGCGAGAAATCCCCGATGAAGCCAGCGAAGTCACCGGACTCTCCGAGTCCGGTGAATCGACGCCCGCCCAGCAATCAGTCTCCCGAATCAAAGTGAACCGGCTTCGTAGAGAGAACGATCAGACCGCTGGTCACGGGGGTTCACCGGATTCGGAGAATCCGGCGACTATGACCCCCGATTGCGAAAAAACCGGCTCGCCTCATTCAGCACCCGCTGCTCCTCTTCGGTCAGGCTGGACTGACCTTGGGCTGTGATCTTCGCCAGGATCTCGTCCATGCGGGCCTTGAGTTGTTCCGCGTGCCGGTCCTCGCGACGTGGCGGGGGAGCGACCGGAGGATCCTCACGATGAACTCGCAGTTTTGGTCCCCGTTTCAATGGGTTCAGACGACTCACCCAGTCGATCCATGGCTCCAGCGCCCACTGGTTGGTCGCGTAGAGATACCCGAACAGCATGCCCCCGATGTGAGCCACATGGGCCACTCCTGAACGGTCACCTTGGCCACCCAGTTGCAACAGCATCGGATACAAATCAAAGATCGCGGTGCCGACCGCCACCCACACAGCGGGCATCGGAATCACAAAGAAGATCGTCCACCGGTCCCACGGCCAGTGAACGGCGTAGACCACCATGATCGCCGCGACAGCCCCCGACGCACCAATCGCGGGGGCAGTTTTTCCAAAGCCCAATTGCCAAGCGACGAACGCCATCCCCGACAGTACGCCCGAGACCATGTAGAGCCAGAAAAACTCTCGCTCCGAATAGCGATCGAGCAGCTTCCGACCCGCGTAAAACAGGATCATCATATTGAACAGGATGTGGTAGACCCGATTACGGTCGTGCATAAAGTCATAGGTCGTCAGCCGCCAAATTTGTCCCTTCACAACTGCCGCCGGATCGAGCGAGAGCCAACTATTGATAACCGGAACTCGCCGTCCGAACGGACTGGGCTGCGTCCAGATGCACTGCACGATAAAGACCGCCACGTTGATCGCGATCAACCAGCCCACAATCGTCCAGCGCGTGGTGGGGTTGGCATAGGACCGATCGTCCGTGCGGGCGTAATCCCGATTCTCGAATCCCATGATGCCTCTTCCGACCGGTGGTGGCTCCCAGTGAAGCTGCGATTCTCGGGGGCGTCCACGGGTCCGTCAACGGCCAGCCACGGCTACACCAACACATCCTCCAGCCGCGAGATGCACACAATCTCGGCCTGCCGCAGGCGGGTCACCTTGCGGTTGACCTGAATCCCATGGCGGCGGGCCTCGACGACGTACTGTTCACGATTGGTGGTTGTGTCGCGAAGGTCATGCACATCGGCCTCTTCAAGGACCAAGTAGGTTCCCTCGAAACCGACCAGCACGCCTAAGACCACATATTGGCTGGCGAGGTCGACAATCACCGTCTGACCGCGCAGGGCTTCCAATCCGTCGCTCATGGAGTTCCGTCCGGGGAGGGTGGCTTGATGCCGGTGGGCTTCGACTCGGCTTCGGACAAGTCGACTAGTCCGTCGTGGTCCAGGTCGAGGCTTGCAAACTGCTCGCGGCTGCCAAGGAACTCGCGCCACGAGATGTCGCCGTCCTGGTTGCGGTCCATCCGCTGGTGCCAAGCTGTCCCGTCACGGCGCGTGCGGATGCGGCCCGTCGTGGGAGCCATGGCCATGCTGGTCCGTCCGGCAAAGAGATCGTTCCGCCCCAGGGATAACGTCAGTCGGTAGCGACTCTCGAGTTCCGCCTCCGCGACTCGTTGATCGTTGTTTCGATCGATGGATCGCAATCGCTCGAACCCTTGGCCAATCTCGCGCGGGGTCAGCCGCCGGTCGACATTTCCATCG
Source organism: Planctomycetota bacterium (assembly GCA_043718305.1). Taxonomy (GTDB): domain Bacteria; phylum Planctomycetota; class Planctomycetia; order Planctomycetales; family Planctomycetaceae; genus TH-plancto1. The sequence continues at coordinate 11,316 of JAYSVZ010000360.1, forward strand.
AGCAGATCAAAGAGCGTCTTGCTGGCATCACTCACCGTCAGCTCGATCCGCGTTTGAACTGCCACCGCATCGAACTCGACGAATGTGGTCAGCTCATCACGCATCAACATCGCATCGGCATTGGCATCGACATCCTGGAACGGCGATGAGAGTAGCAGCGTGGTGTACTCCGTGGCGTCCAGATAGCCATTCTTGTCGCGATCACTCGTCAGGAAACGGGTTCGATAGAGCTTAGCCGAGTCGCTCTGCTGGAAGCTGATGTTGATCGCGTTCATTTCGACCGTGGCCCCTCCGAGGTCGGCTGAGACCAACGTGCCCGCTTGCTTTTCAGTCCCATCCTGCAAGGAGACGGTCGACTTCTTCCGCTGCCCGAGAAAGGCCTCGATCGAGACCGCTGCGGGGGACTGTCTCAACCACGCGGTCAACTCTTGGGCGTCGAGTCGCTGGTCCTGGTTGATGTCAAACCGCTCCGGTGAAGCCTCCCCGGATCGCAGCCGATCAAAGGGGACGGATAACCCGTTCGCATCACGGCCATGTGTTTGCAGCACGCGCGGAACGGCATTGGTCACACCAGCCGCCGTGTCGATCAAGATGATCGGGGCTTCGAGCGAGGCCGTTTGGTCCATCGGCTGACCGTTGCGGCGGGGGACTGGGATTAGTTCGGCGATCGACACGGCCTCATCATCATCTAGGTCGGCCTGTCGCAGTCTGGTGATACTCCCGGAGAGTTCCTCCATCGACAACGAGGCATCATTGTCGCGATCGAGACGTTCGACCAACCGCACACTCTGAAATGATCGCGAAGGGAGGATCGTCAACCGAAACGGTTCGCCCAACTCGCGAGCCACGAAGGCCACGATCTCGTCGACGGTCAGCCGGTCGTCGACCGGGGCCGTGTCGAGAGCCTTCCACTGATCGCCCACGGCTGGGCCAGAAGCCTTGGCTCCCAGTGGCAAGCGGGCTGCTTCTGCGGGAGAGAGGGCTTGGTCTTTGTCCGCATCGAACCGTTGTAGCAACATCGCGGCCAGCTTCCCCCGCTTGGCCTCGGGGCCATCTTCGGTCGTCACGGTGACTTGCAGCGTGACCGCTTCGCGCGGGCCGATGAAGAGCAGTCGCCACTGCTTTTGAGTGGGGATCGCGGGAGCCTGCGCCCCAGAAAATCCCGACAGCAGCAGGCCAATGGCGAGACCCCAGAGAGCCCGTCGAGCAATGATGACCATGGGAACCCCTCGTCGTCGAACAACAGCCATCGGGCGTTCTCAGTCCGGTGAAGCCAACAAATCGCTCTCCATCGCGATCAGAACTGGCCTCAGCATACCAAATCCCAATTCCCCCCGTCGCAGCATTCAACCATCCCCTGTCTGCTCGGGTGTGCATCACGAAAGCCGGCACACCCGGAAGAACCTTTGCAAGGCGACTCGTCCCAGAGGATTGAACCACGCAGCCCACGGCAAGTGGCCTTTGGCAGAGACGAAAATAAAGAAACTTCTGTAGCCAAACTGAAATCCGATCGTCAGGATATTTCGTAATTCAACTTCGAGAGTCATCCACTCCAGGGAGTCGCCGTCCATGCCCCACGTTCGTGTGCTCGTCGGAACCCGCAAGGGAGCGTTCATCCTCACCTCGGATGAGCGGCGTGAGAACTGGGAGGTCACCGGCCCGCTGTTCGGCGGATGGGAGATCTACCATATGAAGGGTTCGCCGGTGAATCCGGACCGGATCTACGCCTCGCAATCGAGCAGTTGGTTCGGACAGGTCATGCAGCGTTCCGACGATGGCGGGAAGACCTGGAACGCGGTCGGGAACGAGTTTAAGTACGAAGGCGAAACCGGGACTCACTTGTGGTACGACGGGACTCCGCACCCCTGGGAATTCAAGCGGATTTGGCATCTGGAACCTTCGCTCACCGATCCCGACACGGTTTATGCCGGAGCTGAGGATGCAGCTCTCTTCCGCTCGACCGATGCGGGGGCGACCTGGCACGAGATGCCGGGGCTGCGAACACATCGGACCGGTCCGCAGTGGGCTCCGGGAGCGGGCGGGATGGCGGTCCATACGATCCTGCTTGACCCGACGAACCCGAAGCGGATGTATATCGCCATCTCCTCGGCGGGCGCCTTCCGCACGGACGACGGCGGCGAGACGTGGACGCCGATCAATGGCGGATTGACCTCGAAATACATCCCCGATCCCAAGGCGGAGGTCGGCTTCTGCGTTCACCGACTGGCGATGCACCCCTCGAAGCCCGATACGGTCTTCATGCAGCTTCACTGGAATGTAATGCGAACCGACAACGCCGGAGAGCACTGGGATCTGGTCAGTGGCAACCTGCCGACCGACTTCGGCTTCCCGATCGAGGTCCATGCCCACGAACCCAATACGATCTATGTGGTCCCGATCAAGAGCGACTCGGAACACTATGTCGACGAGGGAAAGCTCCGCGTCTACCGCAGCCGCACCGGCGGCACCCACTGGGAACCGCTGACGAACGGCCTGCCGCAAAAGGACTGCTACGTCAACGTGCTGCGCGACGCGATGTCGACCGACACGCTCGACTCGTGCGGGATCTATCTCGGCACCAGTGGGGGCCAGGTCTACTGCTCACCCGATGGCGGTGACCACTGGCAGGCGATCGTGAGAGATTTGCCCGCGGTGGTGTCGGTCGAGGTGCAGAAATTGCGGTGAGTCTACTGGTACGCGACTTCGAGAGCTCGCGAGTTACGTAGAAGTCGGAGGTCAGGGGCAAATCTGCCGCACTATTCGCTGCCTCGCATGGTTAGCCGACGACGGCAAGTCTCTTTCTTTGAATGACACGAACAAGTGCCCTGACAATCACGAAGCAGGCACCAAGAACCAACGGCGAAGCGGGCCCAAACATCAGAACGCCGTAGAAGCAAAAACTCCCCACAACTCCGAGGAAGGCAAAACCAACCCACCGTACTGCGGCACACCACCCTTGTTTGGGGATCGCATGCAGAGCAACGTTGAAGCTTGCGAAAAAAGCCCACAGCCCCAATGCCACCAAATATGCGATCCAATGGCCTGAGAAATGGACGAGAATCGAGAAGAAACGTCTGCTCGATGTGATGTCCTTCAATACGTAGCCGTCGAACGACTCAACGTGGCTGGCGACAGGTATCCAATTCCAAAACTGATAAACCTCAACGCCTGATTCAACGGGGCACACGATTGCGTCAAAGGCAAGTGGCGTTTGAGCCACCTCGGCACCATCGGGTAACCGAAACTGAATCGAAACCGGGTCGGCGAGCATGATGCCATCCTCGTAGTGCCGCACTATGGAAATGGCAGTCCCGTCAGCTCTTTGGAACGAGCCTGCAACTCGCTCATAAGGTTGGTGCGCAAATGCCGGGGATGCTGCAAGTAAAATCGCGCAGGCTAAACAGACGTAAGAGCAGCGGATTCGCATAGTCGCCTAACAGACTTATTGAGCCGCGTGCAGCCTTACGCCAGCGATGCACTGAAAACGCTCAAGGCGGACTGGGGTCATTGTTGAGTCAAATCCCAGATTGTCAACAACTGTCAGTTGGATTTCGTGGCCCCGCTGGTTGGTTTCGCCCCTCGCATCAGCCGCGAAAGAATTGTAACAGTTGGTTTCCACCGGCCCCATACTGCGTCTTCCTCTATGCGATCACTCTGTCTGCTGGTGGGGCTTCCTGTTGAATCGACTGGATGTTCGGAGTAATCTGACACCATGAGCATGACCATCGAACAACTCGCTGCCGAGGCACTCTCTCTTCCCAGTGAAGCGAGGGCACTGTTAGCAGACCGCTTGGTCGAGAGTCTCGATCCGACCGAAACAGGTAACATCCAGCAATTGTGGGCCACGGAAGCCTTGAGGCGACGCGACGATATTCGCAATGGCCAAGTGCAAGCAATTCCGAGTGAAGAAGCTCTGGTCCGAGTTTCTTCTCATTTTCAAGCTCCGCTGTGAATGACAAGGAATACGATTGAGCTAGAAGCCTCCTTGAAGCTCGGTCTGGGCATCGTGAGACTGATGGAGCGGAGAATGAACATGAGCAAGCGATTGACAGCGATTATTCAGCGAGAAGGCGATGGTTTCGTGGCGCTTTGCCCGGAACTGGATGTGGCCAGTCAAGGGGACTCGATCGAGGAGGCGAAGGAGAATCTTCGCGAGGCGCTGGAGTTGTACTTTGAGTGCGCTTCTCCGGACGAGATTCAGCAGAGAGTGGGGGACGAAGTCTTCGTCACGCATGTGGAGGTGGCCGTCGGGTAAACTTCAGTCAGGAGTGCCTCGTAGCGAATTTGAGTCTTGAGGCTGAAGGCACGTGACACCGCACAGTTTCGTCGCACGCATCAACCGTTGTAGAATCGTGCGAATCGGACTCGCGATGAGCCACCGAACCCGCCGTGCTTTCCCACCTGCCGAGTTGCTATGCGATCACTGTGTCTCGCTCTGACGGTTCTCATGGTGTGCATCGCGAGCGCCAGAGCCGAGGACAATGTCGTCTTCAGCCGCGATGTGCTACCGATTTTCTCGGACTACTGCTTCAAGTGTCATGGTCCGGATGAGAAGGGGCGCGAGGCGGACCTGCGCCTGGATACTCAGGACGGGGCGCTGGCGGTTCGCGATGGGAAGGCCATCGTCAAGCCGGGCGATGTCACCGCCAGCGAGCTGATTCGCCGCATCCTCTCGATAGACCCCGATGAGGTCATGCCACCGCCAATGGCCAAGCATGATCTCGCACCGCAACAGATCGAGATCCTCCAGCGGTGGGTGGCCGAGGGGGCGGTGTGGGGCAAGCACTGGGCGTTTGAGCCGCTGACCGCACCCGCTGTGCCGGAGGTGCCTGCGGGCTTTGGAACGGTCGTGAACCCGATCGACAGCTTTGTCCTCGCGCGGTTACAACGCGAGGGATTGTCGCCTTCGCCCGCAGCCGACAAAGCGACGCTGATCCGCCGACTGTCGCTCGACCTCACCGGGTTGCCACCCACGCCAGAAGAGGTCGATGCCTTCCTCGCCGATGAATCGACAGCCGCTTACGAACAACTCGTCGACCGGTTACTCGCCTCCCCGCGTTACGGCGAGCGGATGGTCTGGGAATGGCTCGAAGCAGCCCGCTATGCCGACTCGAACGGCTATCAAGGGGATGGCGAGCGGACCATGTGGCCGTGGCGCGATTGGGCCATTGCAGCCTTCAACAGCAACCTGCCGTATGACCAGTTCAGTGTCTGGCAACTCGCCGGGGACCAACTCCCCGAAGCCACGCGCGACCAGAAGCTGGCCACGGGGTTCCTTCGCAACCACATGATCAACGGCGAGGGGGGCCGCATCGCCGCCGAGAACCGCGTCGACTACGTGATGGACATGTCGGAGACGACCGGCACCGTGTGGTTGGCCCTGACGATGAACTGCTGCCGCTGTCACGACCATAAGTTCGATCCGGTGTTGCAGGCCGACTATTACTCGCTGTTCGACTTCTTTAATCACACACCCGTCGATGGTGGAGGGGGCAACCCACAGACGGCCCCCGTCCTCGACATGCCGACGCCCGAGCAGACGGTGCTACTCGAAGTCGCCAACGCGGAACATGCCAAGGCGACCGCCGAACTGACCGCCCTGGAGAAGGAATACTTCGTCGTCGCCGAGGGACCGCTGTCGAAGTCCAAGCTGGCCATGAACCTCTCCGAGGAGCAGAAGAAGATCCTCGACCAGCCAGCGGGCGATCGCGACTCGGAGCGATTGCAGAAGCTCATCGAGATGATCGGCGACATCGAGCATGAACCTTACAAGCAGAAGCTGGAGTCTCTCAAGACGGTGGTCGATCGCCGCAACGGGATTAGCGGCGGCATCCCTCGCGTGATGATTATGGCCGACCAGCCGACGCAGCGCGAGACGTTCATCCTCACCAAGGGCTTGTACAACAAGCCGACCGAGATCAAGGTCACCGCCAACACGCCCCACGCCTTGCCGCCGATGCCCGCTGAGGCGGCGAAGAACCGGCTGGGGCTGGCGAACTGGCTGGTGTCCCAGGAGAACCCGCTGACGCCGCGCGTGGTCGTCAATCGGTTCTGGCAACAGCTATTTGGCATCGGGCTGGTGAAGACTTCGGAGGACTTCGGCGTGCAGGGGGAGAAGCCGTCACACCTGGAGCTGCTCGACTGGCTGGCGGTCGATTTCCGGGAGAGCGGTTGGAACGTGAAGGGGCTGATGAAGCGGATCGTGATGAGCGCGACCTACC
>JAYSVZ010000037.1:0-8450 GCA_043718305.1 Planctomycetota bacterium
GGGCGAGCATAGATCACCGTGTCGTTCAGGGTGATCTGCAGTTTCCCCTCCACCACCTGCAACGACACGGCATTCCAGTCGGCAGGCTTCAGAGGCAGCGCACGTGGCCCTTTGCGATTGAGCGGCTCGATTACGCCGTGATCAGGTTCCAACCCCGTCCAGTCTGACCCGGAAGTGATCCAGCGAATCCGAACCCCACTCGGCTCGAGCAGGAACGCCAACCTGCCCAAGACGGGATGCACCAGGGAGCTGTCCTCTAAGTAGTAGAACTCATAGCGCAGCGTCTCGCCCTCCAAGAGGGGCCGCATCCAGGTGAGCAGTCGCTGTCCCGACTCCGTCTCGTTCGGAGGGTCCAGCTTGCGGCTTTCCAGCTCTCCGTCCTCGGAGACGATCCAACCCTCCGAGGCGTCAATCGTTTTCGTCGCCCCGGGTGCAGACACCTTCGACGTGATGAGTGGCTGAACGGCTTTCGTCAGCGGTTCGCCGAGCGGAGCTGTCCACCCGTGAAGGCGGGAGTCCTTCACGAGAGTGACTTCACGCGGAATGATCGGGTCGCCCACGATCTCCAGATTGCGAAAATAACTGCGACCAAATCCAGACGCCTGTAGCCCCAGCCACGGACTGGTTTCACAGGATGCGACCGGCAAGGAGGTTCCGGGATGCAGGTTCGACAGAAACAGCACGCGCTCGCCATCACTACGGATGTTGAGGCGATTGAACATTCGCAGCTCTTTAGCTGCCACGAACGGCCACTCGCGGGATTCTTGAGTCGCTCGCATGACATCGCGCACTGTGAAGAGCTTGTCCGTCGCGTCGAAGGACAAGCCTCCATAGGTCATCCCGGCGACGCCATGTTCAAAGACGCTCACCTCCCCTTTCAGTTCAAACTTGCCCGTCAGTGGATACCGAAACAGCAGCAGATCATCGCCCGGTCCGGAGAGCTTCTGCACATGGTCCTCATGCGTCAGCCACAGGGCCTGATCGGACCCCGTGGCGGTTCCGCTCCCGCGCGGGTCACTGGCGGAAACCCACAGAGACGGCGTCTCTTTCAAAATCGCCGCCGCATCGGTCTCCGGGCTATGGCACTTCAGGAGGGCCATCGCTCGCAGTCGACGCAGAAAGGTCATCCACGAGCCAGCGTCTTTGGTGAAATCAAACTTGACCACCTTCTCAGCCAGGGGCTCGCACATGCTGGCCAGCTCGGCCCGCTGCATCGCGACCGCCAGCAGCACCGCGTCTTCCATCCGCACCGACACCTCGGGTGACTCCGATTTCGCACGAGCTTCCAACAATGTTTTAAGCTCATCGATTGAAGACCGACTGTCACGGTGTCGAGCCAGTGCCAGCACAAAATCGGCATGGGCCGTCTTCTGGGCGGTACTCGCTTCGAGCTGGGTAATCAGCTTGCGGAGATTACCGGAATCATCAGCTGCGGTGACGAGCATCCACGCCGAACAGAAGAGGCCGGGAACCTCTCCGACGGTGGCCACGCCGAACGACTCCTTCTTAGGACGCTCGCCAATGGCCCTCGCAAACTCCATCGGCGGGGCACTCTCCGGGACGATCGCGATCAGCACACGCACCGCCGATCCATCGCTGGGCAGGGTCCACGCCGACAGGATCTCGTACTGCTCATCACTGCTCAGTTGCAGCAGCGCGCGATGCACCGCAGCTGCGGCGGGGGATAAGCGAACGAGGAACGGATCTTTCAGAATGAACGCGGGCTGATCGTGCAGCGCGTCGAGCGCCTTGGCCGGTCCGTCGGCTATCAGCGTGCGCAGGATGGCGGCGTTCGGATCACGGGAAGGTGCCGAACCCTGGGCCAAGATCGTGGCCTCGAAACAGATCAGAGCCAACAGGAGAGTGGCCAATGACTTCATTGTTTCGGTTTTCCGGAAGATTGTTGAGGCTCGATCAATTTCTCGGCCCAGACGGTCAAGGTACGAAATCGCACGCTGGTCATCCGTTTGTCGCCCCCGGTATGGATCAGCATTCGCAGATCCCCCGGAAGCACAGGCTCGCGACCAATCTGCACAGCCCCCAGGACGACAGGAGTCTTCTGTGTTGAACTCTGGAAGATCTGATAGACGACATCTCCGCGACGGGCCAGCCGCAACAGCTTGGCGTCGTCTGAGGGCTGCGAGACGAGTTCCTGATGCTGGAACTCTTTGTCGCGACGGAGACGGCGCAGCTGAGTTTTCGCCTTGCGGTCGCCCCCGTTGTGAATAGAAAACTTCGTTTCGATCGTCGTTTTGAGTTTGTCCCGAAACTCGGTCAAGAGCAGAACGCACGACTCATCGGACGGCTTACCGGGTTCCATGTGCAGGACATCCAGTTCCAGCGCGATGTCGAAATCTCCTTCGATCTGTGGGATCGCCAGCAGTCCCGCTGCCGTCCAATTGTCGGTCCCGGGGACATCGATCCGTAGCCCCTCCAGGCTATGTGAGTACGACCCCCGCGGCACTCCGAACAGCTTAAAGTCCTCAAACGCCGCCGAGGGGACGTGGGCCTTCTGGGAGCGGAAGTCCCAGACCTTGTGCGCGGACAGCAGCAGACGCTCGGCATCGAGTTCGGTCAGCGTTTTGAGCGGGCCTTTCGTGACACCCGAGAAGCTTGCGGCCCGGACATCAAGCGCTTTCAGCAGGACGCTCGTCTGGCCTTCCTTGTGGTGGCAGACTTGAATCCGGAACCGAGCAGTTTCACTGGATACGGTTTCGCGATGAACGAGCCGGTAGTGGGGGGAATCGTGTTCCGCGAACAGGCTGTACATCGTGGTTCCGCGACGAACCATTCGCAATCGGCCCGAAACCGCCTCCTCCGCGGGGGCATTCAGAAAGCCGATCTGCGTGTCCTGGCCGCGCTTCTCAAAGATCGCTGCTTGTGTGACATGTTCTTGTCGATCGTCGATCATGTAAGACTTGCGGTAGATGTGATGCTCGCTCGCTCGCTCATCATCGAGAGTGACCAGGAACTCGACGACACCTTCGGCACCAGACTGAGTCAGGGGACGAAACTGGTCAAACTCCATGATGATGTCGAAGTCCCCATGCAGCGCGGCGGGCGAATTGACCAGATACGCGACATAGTGCCCGCCGGGGCGGGTGATCTCCAGTCCGTCATCCCGCTGTGCGATGTTCGACTGCCAGCCATCGCCCATCAGCGACAACAGGTCCGGCGGCAACGGTTGGCGGAAGTCGTGGTCGATCACGCTCTCCAGTTGCATCCGGTCGCCCAGCGACTTTTCCAGGCTCAGGTCAGCCAGCGATTGCTCCGCCAGCGGAGGCAGCTCTTTCGGCCATTTTCCTGTCCACTGCATTCTTCGGACGCGGACCTCGGTCTGATCAGCCCAGTGGAACAGTCCGAACGTCCGGAGGTTCGTGGCCTCCAAGGGCCGCGAGTAGATCGGTTCCCCATTGAGGCTCAGGTTCACGGTGTCACCGACCGTCATGAGCGTCACCCGGTTCCACTCGGCGGGCTTCAGTGGCAGCGGCCCCTTCGAGCGGCGATGCTGCGGCTCGCTGACGATGTTGTTCGGTTCGATTCCAGTCGGGTCATGCCGACCATCAGTCGCCCAGTGAACATCGACTCCGTCCGGATTCAGGATCAGGCACATCCGGTCAAGCACCGGATGCACCAGAGTTTGGCCCGGCTCGTAGAAGAACTCGTACTCCATCGTGCCATCCTCGATCATCGGACGGTGATAACGGAGCAGGCTCTCGCTGTGGGTTCCCCCAAGGTCTTTGCGATGACGGCGATAAATTTCCAACTCCTCGGACATCTGCGGAGTCGTCTGCTCTGGTCGTTCGAAAAACTGCGTGGGTCTTTTGCCCGTCTGAGTCAACCACTCGGCACCCCATCCTCCGAAGGACTCACCGTAGTAAGCCACCCAGCCATCAAGACCCGGAGTCACGAGAGAGATCGCTTCCGGAATGACCGGCTCACCCGTGATTCGCAAATCAGACACGGTCCCGTTGGTGTACCACCAACTGTGGATCGACAGCCAGGGGTCTCCACCGACTTGACGCTCTTGTGTATGGGCCAGCCGTCCGTTGATCCACAGCTCCGCTTTGTCGTCCGTGACATCCATCCGGAATCGGATGGTCTCGGAGATGCGAGTCAGGGGAGGATTGATTGGAAGGATGGGCAGTTCTTCTCGAAAGCGTCCGTTCACGATGTACTTCAGGTTATAAAGCGCTCCCGCCCAGTCGCCGCCGAAGCCCATGTGGATATCACGAAAGCCAAACGTCGTGGCATCCGCCTCAACGGTGAATTGGCCCGTCAACGGAGACCGGTAGTAGAGATAGTCGTGGTCATGACCATTGAAATGTGAGACCCGGCCCGGCTGAATCTGCCAACGCGGCTGGGGGTATCCGGCACCGCGAGTTTCCGAGAGCATCCGACTGACAGGGATCCACATCGGCTGTGGTGTGCCAGTGGGCGAAGGAGTCTCCGAAGGGTGCAAGATCGATTGCAGCTTGCCAGGGATTAACCGCTTCCAGCGTTCACTGCGTGGAATGCGATGGGGCAACTCCAGACGAACGTCATCGAAGAGCACCGCCGACAATTCCTCGGCCAACGAGCGCAATTCCGGATGCTCGGCAGCCGCCCACAGCCCCAACGCTTCGGGTTGGAGTTCGAGTCGATCCCCGAGATTCACCCGCGAAAGCTCAATGAGCGACAGCAGGTGCGTCTGGGCGTCGGGAAAATCCCGTTCGGCACAAGCGATCGCGATCATCATCGCCGCAACACACCGGCGGTCTTCCGCTTTGGGGGGCTGCCAGTTCTCGATTCGTTGACGAAGCTCTGGCAGTCGCCCCAGCTTGGCAGCCATGCGGATCAGTTCGAGAGCGGGCGAGGCGAATTCGCCGCCGGAGAATCGGGGGGTGGCACCTTCGATGGGTGTCGAATCGAGAACAGACTCCACCACTGGGGCCGGGCAGGTCGGGGTCATGTCAAACAATAGCCGCAGCGTGTCGTGGTCCACGGAGGGCAAGACATAGATTGTTAGCTGCTCAAATCGTTCTTCATCGGGCAACCGCATCGTGTGTTCGCACACTTGGTACGCGGAGTGGGCAACACGATCCTCGGTGAGGATCTTCCCCAGCGCGGAACGCACAGCGGGAGATCGCGGTTCCTGAGCCACTACGAAGCCATCAAGCAGGGCGGTCACATGGGCGAAAACCGCCGCAACCACCGCCCAACCAGCCACGAGCTTCGCAGATTGACGCATGCTTCGCGACTTCCGATTCCGGGAATTCATCCGACGACTGCTCTTGTGCCCGCAGTATACATGTGACGATGTGCCGCCGGGAGGCTGTGATCTTGGGACTCCTGTCACCGTCGCTTCGCCCCCTCCATTTCACGCAGACTTTTATTCCGTTTGAAGCGTTCCCCGAAACTCCGTCCCAAATCTGGAAATACCTTGCGTGAATGCAACATCGCGGGCGACCTTGTATCCAGACCGCGACTGTGCAGTAGAATCGGGTTTCATTCTTCGGAGGACATTGTGTACCCGTGTGGGCCGACTGCGGCGAGTGGCACCGTGATGACGTGGGATCTGATTCTTCGTGCGGGCTGGAATGTCGCATTCGGGTGATCGAGATGTGAGCCGCAAGGCGCTCGCTGCGGGTTCTGGCGGCGGACGATGAGAAGAACCGGCGGCGAGCGCCTGGCCGCTCACAAAAGCGGATGCTGGCAAATCAGAGAGGCCACTTTGGACGATTCTGCCTTGGTCGAAGGTCTGCGCTGTCGCGATCCAGCGGCGGTCAGGTATCTCAGTGAGACCTGCCTGCCTGCGGTGTGGCGATTTGCCTGCGTTCGAGTGAAGGCCGATCGGCATCTGGCAGAAGACATTGTCAGTGAGGCGGTTCTGGCTCTGCTGAAAGCCGTGGCCGATCCGTCGGTCACGATCGAGAGTCCGATGAGTTGGTTGCGGACGGTCGTGGCCAACAAGGTGGTGGACCACTTTCGAGCGGCGGCCCGAGTGCAGCATCTGATTGATCAGGTGCAGGTGACTCAGCCGCTTTTGAACTCTCAAACGGCCAGCCAACAGCAGCACGTGCTGGAACGTCGAGAAGAGGTTCGCGAGATTCTGGAATCACTGCCGGAGCAGACGCGCATCGCTCTCGAATGGAAGTACATCGACAAGGCCAGCGTTCGCGAGATCTCGGATCGCATGGGACTCACGGAGAAAGCGGTCGAGTCGATTCTGTTCCGCGGTCGTCGCGAGTTTCGAGAGCGGATGGTCAGGCAGCAGAAGTCGGAAGAGCGCGAAGGGTCGGTGGCTCCTGCTCCCGTGTCTCATGATCAGGTGGAGGGCGACCTTCACGCCTGGGACCAACTGGGCAGGGCCATAGTGCCTAACAACTAAGGAATTGGACCAATGAATCTCATGATTTGAGCAGAAGATTTTGAACAGAAGGCAACGAAGTTAACGAAGGGCCTTTGGATTGATTCCTTCGTTCCCTTCGTTTCCTTCTGTTCAAAATCCAATCAGGGAGTTGTTTGGACCACATCCACAGACAACCGTCTTCTATGTGCAATGGGGCTGCCAGTTGAGTCCAGGCGTTCGTTGAGTCAAACACATGCATGATCCCACAACATCCACTTCGGAAACGGTCGATGATCGTGAGTTCGAAGAGCTGCTCACGCAGTCTTTCGATGCGCCTTCCGTTCCGCGCTCACTGCTCAAGCGAATCGATCAGGTCGTACAACAGGAATGGGGCGTGTCTCCCCGTCTAGCCGACTCAGCCACCGACAAACTTCACCGAGGCGTCGTCCGGGGAACACGCTGGTTTCGCACTCTGCCGATCGCAGCTGCGGTTGTGCTGGGGGTGGCTCTGACGGTCTTCTTCCAGACATCGTCTCCAGTCTATGCCTGGAATACGATGCTGACGGCGCTCGGCCAAGCGGGGCTAGTGGAGATTGAACAGAACGGAACTGTTCGCTGGCTCGCGCTCAGTGAGCAGCAGGCTGGTGAAACGACATCTCAGTCGGCTGTGCTCCTGGACGGCACGAAAAACGTCATCCTGCGGCGCAGCTCTCAGGCATCCTTTGTCGAACGTCGGTCCCTTCCCTCCGCCGAACTGGGGACTCCGGATCGCCTGGTTCTGGCATTTCTGATGGGGGATGCCGCACAGGCGAAATCGGTGGAATTTCTTCAGGGTGCCCGAGTTTCTGGCGAACACTCCCGACTGGTCGAGGTCGACGGAACGTCGCAGATTGAGCTGACCGTGAATCTGGAAAGCGGAGACCAGACGGCGCTATTGACCGTGCTGGTCGATCGGCAGAGCCAACTGCCTATTCAGAGTCGCTTTGAGCGGAACCCGGCAGCGGCGATCACTTCTGGGTCGGCGGAATTCCTTCCCTGGAAGTATCGCTCCGACTCGGACACGGCGCTCGCTTCGAGACTCGCGGCGATCCCAGCTTCGTTACCGGTGGTCGATGTGGAGGCATTCACGTCGACCACCGTGTTGGCCAATGCTCAGGCACCCGCTGTCGATACCAACTCATCGTCCTTGCCGGTTGCGGCTGTGGCTGATCCCGAGAAAGACACCCAGGTCGCCCAGGTGGCTCCGCAAGTTGTGGCCCCACCAGAGGTCGCTCCTAATGAGCCCTATCACGGCAACCTCGAAGTCCCCGCTTCGCAATGGAAGCCCGTGGAAGTCCGCCACAGCGTCTCGGGAAATCGCACCCAGGATCTCGATGCGGTGCTGACCCGACTCTGGTCCGAGAATCAAATTCAGCCCGCGTCCGAAGCCGCTCCCGAAGAGTTGTTGCGGCGGGTCTATCTCGATCTCGTCGGACGCACACCGAGCGTGACCGAGGTGCGTGACTACCTGAAAGACACCTCACCGGATCGCTATGAAACACTGGTCGAGCGGCTCCTCAACAGCCCCGATCATGCCAGCCATCTCGCAGCCCGCTTCCGCTCGTTCCTCATCCCGGAGGGGATCGACCTGGCGAACTTTGGCGGCATCGAAGCCTTCGAGAAGTGGCTGTCGGAGCAGTTCGCCAGCGGTCAATCCTACGACAAGACGGTTCAACAACTCTTGCTGGCCGAAGGGCGGTTGGTCAAGTCGGGGCCGCTGCTGTTTTACTCCGCGACCCGGCTAGAGCCCGACCAACTCGCCGGTCGAACCGCGCGAGTGTTCCTCGGGATGCGGCTGGAATGTGCCCAGTGTCACGACCACCCATTTGAACCGTGGAAGCAGGAAGACTTCTGGGGCTTCGCAGCCTTCTTCGGTCGAATCTCCCGGCCCCAGGGGAAGCTAGAGACGGTGTCGACCGTCATGCAGGTCCGCGACATCAATCGCGGCGAAGTGACCATGCCGGAATCCAAAGAACCCGTGGCTCCGAAGTTCCTCAACGTCAATACCCCTCTGGAATCCGGCGAGACAGTCGCCCGTCGTCGCCTGTTGACCCAGTGGCTGACAGGGAGGGACAACCCG
>JAYSVZ010000361.1:0-1842 GCA_043718305.1 Planctomycetota bacterium
CCCTTGAGGGCTCCCGCGATGGTGCCGGGGATGCCAACCAGGGTTTCGAGACCCTGTAGCCCGGCCTGGGCCGACTCGGTGATGACGTGGGAGAGTAAGGCTCCGCCGCCCGCTTTGACGCGCTGGCCTTCAATCGTCACACCGCAGAAGACCGGGGCGGTCAAGCGGATCACCACGCCCGCGACCCCCTCGTCGCGAACCAGAAGATTCGAGCCGCTTCCGAGGAGTCGGACCGGGACTGCCAGTTCGTGGCAGGTCCGAAGCACCGCCGCCAACTCGTCGACCGAGCGCGGCTCGATCAGCCGCTGAGCGGGGCCTCCAATGCGGAGCCAAGTGAGCGGGGCGAGCGGCTCGTCACGATGCGTGATGGCGGCGAAGTCGTCCAGTGAAGCCATGTTGAACACGATCTATGTCTCCCGCCCCGACCATCAACACGACATCGCCAGGCGAGGTGCGAGTCTCCACGACCTCGGGAAGGAGGTCAAGGCTCGGAAGAAAAGTTGCTGCCCCGCCGTGCAAATTTACGGCAGCGGCGATCCCCACGGAAAGCTCGCGGGCGGCCACGGTGTCGGCCTCGCGGGCTCCGAACACCGGGAGCAAGGCGACCTCGTCCGCAGCCGCCAACGCAGTGGCAAAGTCAGCTGCGAGAATGCGTGTGCGGGAAACTTGGTGTGGTTGAAAGAGACACCAGATCCGGCGGCCCGGATAGCGGTCGCGGGCGGCATCAATCAGCGTCCGAACCGCCGACGGGTGATGGGCGTAGTCGTCGATCCATGTGACGCCGTTTGACTCCCGGCGGACCTCGAACCGGCGGCGAATTCCGGGAAAAGTGCGCAGGCCAGCGGCGATCTGGTCGCGCGAGCAACCGGCCTCGCGGGCCATGGCGTAGGCGGTGAGGACATTGATCGCGTGGTGATTCCCCCAGAGCGGGCAGACGACTTCCAGTGGGTGGCTGTGCCGTTCGTGGATTCGCAGCGCCAGTCCCTCGGAAGAGGTCCGAACATGGTCCGCCGAGAAGTCTGCCGCCAGATCGGTTGCCGAAACCGTGATCCGGCGAGCCCGCGTCGAGGGGGCCACGGTTTGGCTCCACTCGCAATCCAGGTTGCTGACGAGCAGTCCCTTTACGGGCAACCGCGACACAAACTCCCGATAGGTCGTCACCGCATCGGCGATCGTCGGAAAGCAATCAAAATGGTCCGGCTCGATCCCCAGCAGACCGATCACACGCGGGGCCAGCGACAGAAAATGACCCCGGTATTCACAACTCTCGACGACGATCGGCCGACCGGGACCGGCCACTCCGTTGCGAGCGGGGCCAATCATCTCCGCTCCGCACAGGATCGAAGGTTCAAGACCCGCGGATTGCAACAGATGTCCGAGCAAGGCGGTCGTCGTACTCTTTCCGTGCGTTCCAGTGACCGAGTACCCCTCGCGACCTTGCATTACCTGGCCCAGAGCCTGGGGATAGGTCAGCTCGGGGACGCCCCGCAACTGGGCCTCGCGGCGTTCGGGATTGTCAGCCCCGATGGCCGGACTATGGATCAGGAGATCGAGTTGCGGCGGAAGCTGCGCGGCCGCATGGCCCGTGTGCAGCGTGATCCCGAGATCGCGAAACTGTTCGATGAGGGCAGCCGCCGGGTTGCGGTCCGACCCGGAGACAGCCCATCCGGTGGCTTGAAGGAACTCGGCGATCCCCTTCATCCCCGATCCCGCCATCCCCACGCAGTACGCGCGGCGGAGCGGGACCAAGTTTTGGCGCGAACCGACCTCGAACGAGAGGCCAGCCAGCGAAGTGTTCAGCGTTTCAGGCCATCCTGGCCGATTCGGAGGCATCCATGCGTC
>JAYSVZ010000362.1:0-17503 GCA_043718305.1 Planctomycetota bacterium
GTTGCAGACGAGGCTGTCGACGGGAGCGGACAGGGCCCGCACGCCGCCCGCGATTTGTGCAATTAAGTTCTCTTGGTCGTAGCGGTCGTTGCAGCCGAAGACGATCTCAGTGGCCGTCGCCGCGCGGTCATTAGAGCAGTTTTCGAACTGGTCTTAAGTGACAGATTTGGAACACTATTCCACGCTAATCAACACTCATCCGGAGCCGGTTTTGAGATGCTGCTCAATCGTAAAGCTCTTCGGGATTAGCGAAGATTCAGTGAAGATTAGTGTTCCCCACTCCGGGCTGAGGGCGAATTCTCACTGAACACCAATTCTAAAAATACTCTAATAGCTGTATTTTATGCGGTTTCGTGAGTCGTCTCGCCATACACCCTCCCCCCCAACCCCTCTCCCGGAAGGAGAGGGGAGCCGGAGGGTGCTATGCCACGCACGATCAATGGCCACATCGCCCCAGGCGACCAATCGCTGTCGGGAATTCTTGGTGAAGGCCCCGAACATGCGATCGTTCGCGGTTGTCCCACCGATTTCTCACCAGTAGAATCGCCGTGTCCGGTTGACAACCCGGACGTTCTCCTGCGGACAGGACGTCGTGATGATTGCATCAGCGGCCCATATTGCGGAAGAGGACTCACCGGCCGGGCCGGGTTCGAAGAGAGTTCGAACCGGCTCGAGCGCGATGCAGGCCAGCGTGTTGGCTTTGAACCGCCACTATACTCCGGTCCATATCTTCTCCGCTCCCCGCGTCTTCTGCTTACTCTGCAAGGGTTTGGCCGAAGTCGTTCACGTCGATGAGGACGGAAATTTCCTGAGCCTCAACTTCGAAGAGTGGCGCGAGCATTCTCAGCTCAAGATCGAGCTGGAGATTCGCGACGGGACCGAAGACTGGATTCAGGCGGTGAACTTCCAGATCGAAGTCCCGCGAGTGATTCGACTCTTGAGATATGAACGTGTGCCCCGCAACACCGTGAAGTTCAACCGGCGAAATGTGTTTCTGCGCGATGAACACCGGTGCCAGTATTGCGGGCGAAGGTTCTCCGTTCAGCGTCTGAGCATCGATCACGTGATGCCCAGCAGCCGCGGCGGTACTGATACTTGGGAGAATGTGGTATGTGCCTGCTTGACCTGTAACGTTCGGAAGGGAGGGCGGACTCCGTTTGAAGCCAATATGCGGCTCCTCTCCGATCCGGTGAAGCCCAAGCGAAACCCGCTAGTGAGCCGCCAGTTGATGCTCCGGAAATACCACGCCTGGAAGGCGTTTATTTCGGATGTGCCCGACGGTGCGTTCTGAGTTCGCGGCTAACCGGGTGTTGATCCGCGTGAACTGGCCGATGGCCTGATGCTATTTCTTGGTCGATGGCGATGTGTTTTTGGTATCCCCGGGGAGCGGCTCCTTCTGTGGCGGCGGTTCTTTCGGCGGCGGGGGCACCTCGGGGGTCTGTTCCCCGTGTGACTTCTTGGACGGAGGGACGGATGACATGGCACTTTTCCTCGCAAGAGTGTTGGGGTAGTTCCACTGGAGAACTCACCCCTCAGTCTACGAGACTCGGCGAGTCTTTCCATCTGAAAATCGCAGCTAGGGAACGAGATCACAAACATTTCAGAAAACACTGATGCGAATGCGGCTTTCCTCTTGAATTGCGGTGTTCCCTCATCGAACATATTCATCCGAGAGCGGAAGTCACGTCAGTACTTCCATGCGCCAAGGAGGCCAACCATGTTTAAGAAATTGATGCTCGCCCTGTGCTTCAGTCTGGGAGCAACGTGGGGGCACGCAGACGAAGTGAACTCCCGGCTGATTCCTCTCGTGAACGGGGAGGTTGCGTCGACTCCGGACGGGGCCATGGTCTCAAACTTTGGGACTCCATTCGTGCAGCTCGAAGGCACGACTCTGCGAAAAATCACGAATCCCACCCGCAGCGGCAGTGGTGCGTTCGAAGCCACGGTCGATACTCGCGGTGCGGGCCACACGGGATTTGGAGTGTCCTCTCATGGTTTCTATGTGGGCGGGGCCACCTATTATCAGACCCGTGACTATTCCAGCATCGAGTCGATCACTTTCTTTTGGGACAACCAGACAGGAACTCCATACCGAATCAAAGTGCAATTGCGAGATGGCCGGGACGATGGAAATCATCAGTTGCAGCAATGGATCGCGATCACCGCACAACCCGGATATCGGCAGTACGCGTTTACGATTGGACGAATGCAAAGAATCGGATCGCCCGACCTCAAGAAGACGCGAAATTTTTTCTTTGTCATCGAACCGACAGAGAATCAAGTTGTCGGGACGATCCGAATCGATGATGTGGTGGCAAAAGAACGCGGGAGTCGGGTTACGCCTGCGACCGCGACGGCTGCGGTACTCGATGAGGTCATGCTCCGCCGTTCGATGCTGCAGCTCATCAATGGCCTCGATTCTCAGACTGGGCTTGCGTATCTGAACACCTCGTTTGCCGATGTCCTCGCAATCAACAGCACAGCAATGACGCTGGCTATCCTCCCCGTGGCGGTTCAGCGGGGGTACATCACACGGACACAAATGGAGACGATCGCCGCCCGAGTCTGTATCACGCTTTCGCAAATCTCATGGAACTATGTGCCTCCGCGATATCTGGAGTCTCGAACTCTCGCACCGCACTTTAAGATTGAGGAGAGTCCGCTGGATGCGGCGATCCTCGCCCTTTCTCTCTACAAGGTAAAAGCCTACATCGGCTCAAGAAATCCGAGTGTCACCGCACAGATCAATGCTCAACTGGCGAGGTTTAACTTCGGGGCCTTCTTCGTGGCAGGGCAGGGTTTTCATCTGGCTTATTTGCCTGGAAATCAATCTTTTGATCCAGGTATTTACCGAGATGCATCGACGGAAATCTATCTCTTGGCACTTGCTGCCCATCTCGTCGGTCCGAATCGAATCCCCATTGAGCAGTCTTGGAACACGGGGGTGAATCGGGTCAAACTGGGATCGGGAACCGGTGCCTACATCGTCTCACCCAATCTAGAGTTTCGCTCTCCTTTCATGCTTTGGCTTGCTCCGGCACTCGTCGATTTCAGCGATCGGGGTCTGGACAATTTCCCCGTAACCGAGTTACGGTCCAATCCTTCGCTGAATGCGATTGCTTATCAAAAAGCAGTTGTGTCTCTGCTTGGCAATCGATCGCTCCAGCCGGATGCGGGGATCGATTTGACTGGACAGTACTGGTCCGCCAGTGCCTGGCATGGTCCATCAGATCTGGCACACCCCTGGAGTGGAGCGGGCTTTGTCGGGCTGGCAGATTCCGTGGCGGGATTACGTGCAAAGCGCGAGACACTGATTGCCGAAGATCATTCGATCGTGGGGTACCCCGAGTGCATCGTCAATGGAGTGACCGTGGGACGCTATGATCTGTTCAATGTCGGGCTCTACGCTCTGGCCGTCTCTTCCAAGAGTTCTGGGGGAAATCGAGTCATGGCTGCTGATCCCGCTGTCAAAGCCGCCTTAGACCGTGTCTTCCCGGCTCGCACGGTGGCTTCTCATGTACGCAATTCTCTATTCGATCCGGTGGGGGCAGCCAGCGATGGGATGGCGATCGCTGAACGATTGGCCGCGAATGCCGCAAGCGACCTGCAAGTCCAGATCATCACTGAAGTTGTCTCCGAATAAGATGAGGCAAGCGTGCCACCGGTCCGCGACCCGGCCAAGCCCGTTGGCCGAGCCATAAAACAAAACAGGACGACAGCGATTGCTCGCGGTCGTCCTGTTCGCCACTGTCATCGCTGGCCTCGCCGCACTACGGCGGGATTGGCCCGTCTTCCCTGAATTGGCGATTGACGACACACAGTCCGGCTGCCGCTTATGCTTCCGGCGTGAAGCCGAGCACGATATGGAACTGGGCATTGAGTTCCCCAACCTTGGAACCGGCCAGTGGGTCAAAGGCGACCGTGATCGACTCGCGGGCCTTGGGATCGCGGACCGATTTGTAGATCCCGTCCTTGTCGTTGGCGGGGTGCCCCTTGATGTAGCACTGTGTCGTGAATTTGTCGCGACCAGGAACTTTGACCGAGACGTGGATATGGGGAGAACGCCCGGGATATGGGACCGGTTTAATCGTGCGGAACAGGTACTCGCCGGTCGATCCCGTCGTGAAACGACCGAACCCCTGGAAATTCCCATCGCGCTTCTCACCATTCCCGCTACCCGAATGGAGGTAGGCTCCGTTGTTGTCCGCCTGCCAGATCTCGACGACGGCGTTGCGGATCGGCTGGCCGTTCAAACCGAGAATCTTCCCACTCAAATAGGTCACTTCGCCGACACCCGGTGTGATGCTGTCGTTGAGGACCAAGAGATCGTTATCCGTATCCAGTGGCAGCTTGTCGGGATAGAACGGCCCCTCGGTCTGCGCGGGGGTCTTGACGAGTTCCTCGGCGAATAGGCCGGGGACCGTGAAGAGGGCCGAGCCGAAAGCTGTGGCTTGAAGGAACTGGCGACGGGAGTGGGACATGGTGAAACCACGAAGGTTTGTTAGGAGATCGGGGAGAAGAATCTAACCGTGGGAGAGGCTTCCAGCCTGTCGTGCGTGGCATCAACTGGCAGGCTGGATGCCTATCCTGCGGGTCAACGTCATGTCCAGTTTGTGGGCCGGAGGCAAACCCGATGACACCGAACTCGGGTATGTTCTTCTGGCAGGCGAGATTGACGCACTTGTGAGCCGCAAGGCGCTAGCCGCGGGTTCTGGCAGGCGGACGATAAACAGAACCCGCGGCTAGCGCCTTGCGGCTCACAACTCATTCGAGCCCACTCTCACAATCGCCTCACCCCTCTGCCCCTCCCCCTCTGGGGGAGGGGAGCTGGAGATGACATCACAGTTCGCGTTACTCGGGACGAGAACGAGCGCCGCCACCCGCACCGCCACGTCCTCCACCAGGGCCGCCGAAGCCGCCCCGGGCGGGGAACTCGAACTTGGCTCCCTTGTACTTTTCCAAAGCTGCGGTCTGATCCGCAGTCAGGACCGCAGCCATGTCGGTATCGAACTTTTTGGTCTTGGCTTCGCGCTCTTCGCGAGCCTTGCGCATGTCTTCTTCGGAGAGATCACCACCGCCAGGTCCACCGAAACCGCCGAACGTGGGACGATTACCATCGACCAGCGTCTTGATCTTGGCAGCCTGCTCAGCGTTCAGGCCGAGTTCCTTCTGAACTTCTTCGCGACCGAGGGCTGAAAGCCCTTCGCGTTGGGCGCGGAGTCCGCTCAGGCGAGCCCACTGCTCGGGCTTGAAAACGGCCTTGATCGACTCGTCGGTTTTCTTGGTACGTTCCTCACCTTGCTTGCGCATTTCATCGAAGCGTTTGGCTTTTTCCTCGTCTGAGAGCTTTTGGAACTCTTCGGGGTTAAAACCAGCGCCTGGGCCGCCAGCACCGGGCTGTGCGCGAGCCGCTTCTGCGATCTTGTCGAGTTCAGCCTTCTGATCGGCAGTGACTTCGATCTCCTTCTGGACTTCTTCCATCCGCAGCAGTCCAGCCACGCCGCCGCCGCCGCGTCCGAAACCGCCGAAGCCACCACGTCCGCCGCCGCCGGGGCCTTGGGCGAACGACAGAGCCGGAGCTGCCAGAAGCAGGCCCGCCAGAACAACCACACGAATCTTGGATGACAACACGTCAAAGTCTCCCGAGGGGGAAGGTGATGAGACCCCGAGCAGCGGATGCCGCGCCGGGGGTAAACGGCGCGGCTACTTCGCCGACACACAGTAGAGCGCTTTGTCCGAACGCAGGTACAACCGGTTTCCGGACACCGCGGGGGTTCCATTGAATTTGCTCGAGTCCGACGCAAACTTGTTTTGACCCAGCGACTTGAACTCCGCCCCGGCTTGCCACACATGAGCCACCCCCGAGCGGGTCATCAGAATGAACTTGTCACCGACCAGAATCGGCGAGGCATAGTCGGTTCCGCCCATGCCACCGCCGCCACGTCCGCCACCGAATCCACCTCGTCCGCCACCGCCCTCTTGCGGAGGTGCGGCGGGAGCCGCAGCACCGTCGGGCGTTGGGAAGCGTTGCTGGTAGACTTTTTCACCCGTGGCGGCATTCAAGCAGAGGACGGTTCCATTCGAGGCGTTGTAGATCCGACCCTCATGGACGATGGGCGAACTGATGCGTCCCGAGGCTTGAACCCGCCAGACGGTGTTGGTTTCGGAAACATCTTTGTCTTTGCTGTTCGGGTTGCCGCCCGCTTTGATGGCGACCCCTTCTCCGCCGCGACCATCAATCGCGTAGACGACCTGGCCATCCGTCACCAAGCTGGCACAGAACGACTGATCATTCAGCCCATTGGCGTACCATCGCATCTTGCCGGTGCGGGGGTTCATCCCCCAGATTTCATTCGGGACGCCGATCACCAGTTCCGCTTGTTCGCCTTCTCCGACGATGATCGGAGTGCCCCAAGTGTTACCCAGACCATCGGCCTGGGCCTTCCAAACTTCTTTGCCGGTGCTGGTATCGAGCGCCACGAGCGCACTGCCCTCTTCGCTGGCATTCACAATCAACAGATTATCGAACAGGATGGGACTCGCCCCGGAACCCCACCGCATCGGCCCCGACTCGGATCCCACTGCCGCTCGCCAAAGCTCCTTGCCCTTCAAGTCGTAAGCCAGCACGCCTCCCTTGCCGTAAAAGGCAAAGACTCGCTCTCCATCGCTTACGGGGGATCCGCTGGCGTACCCGTGCTCGCCGAGCATCCGCGAGTAGTTGTCTTCCGGCATCGTGGCGGCAACCGTCTCCGACCAGAGTTGGGTGCCGTTCGTGGCGTCAACACAGACCAAGTGCCGCTTCAGATCGCTCAGGTTCCCCGGATTGTTTCCATCGACTCCGTAGCCCGAGAAGCAGGTCAAAAACACCTTGTTCCCGATGATGATCGGCGAACTCGATCCCGGACCGGGCAGATCGAGCTTCCACGCCAGATTCTTGGTGTCACTCCATTCCGTCGGCACCGAAGCGTCCGCCGGGGCGACCCCGCTCCCATTCGGACCGCGAAACCGCGTCCAATCTTCCCCACTGGCCAGCGACCCAACCCACAGCGCCAATCCGGCGACAAAA
The DNA here is from genome assembly GCA_043718305.1 of Planctomycetota bacterium. Taxonomy (GTDB): domain Bacteria; phylum Planctomycetota; class Planctomycetia; order Planctomycetales; family Planctomycetaceae; genus TH-plancto1. The sequence continues at coordinate 7,067 of JAYSVZ010000362.1, forward strand.
CATGCAGCTGACTTGAGTTGCGACTTTCGGCGTTGAGGCATGAACGAAATCCCCGCGAGACTTGGATGAGAGAGACAGCCTTCCGAGCATCGAACCCGGAGGGGAAATACCATGCTACGAGTCCGCTCTTCCGAATGAAGAACGGAGCCTGCACAAGCAATCTACAAAGAGGCGTCCGGGATTTCACCCCCGAGATCACTGATGGGAGGTTTCCTCTGGCTTCCCGAGCACAGCTTTCGGCTGAGCAGAAACCCCGATGCCAGTCAGCCACGGCCTGATTGAGGTCGTGACGGATTGGCAGTAAAGTGAGTCGCCTGAGTCGCGACTAAGCAGAGTTTCGGAGAGGTGCATTCCCAAGCGGGAGCTTGGGAACGAAATGGCAATTCCTTCCTTCGGGAAAGAACATTCAGGAAACACTGTGAGCCAGGGAGTCATGTCGAACGCCGTGGTCCTTGTCAGCGGCGGGCTCGATTCCGCCACCGTGCTGGCGATTGCTCGAAGTCAGGGGTTCCGGTGCTACGCCTTATCGTTTGATTACGGGCAGCGGCATCGGCATGAGCTGGAGGCTGCCGCTCGGGTTTGCCAGAGCCTGGGGGCTGTCGAGCATCGGGTTTGCCCCCTCAACTTGCAGGTCTTCGGTCGGTCGGCCCTGACCTCCGAAATCGAAGTTCCCAAGGACCGTCCCGACAGCGAAATGTCGCACGGAATTCCGATCACCTATGTCCCGGCGCGGAATACGATCTTTCTGTCGGTGGCCCTGGGCTGGGCCGAGGTGCTCGGGGCCCGCGACTTGTTTATCGGGGTCAACGCCGTCGACTACAGCGGGTATCCCGACTGTCGTCCGGAGTTTATTGCGGCGTTTGAATCGCTCGCGAATCTGGCGACCAAGGCGGGCGTCGAAGGGGGAAGGTTCCGCGTGCATACGCCCCTGATCGACCTCACCAAGGCCGGGATCATTCGCCTCGGACTGACGCATGGCGTCGATTACAGCCTGACGCACAGTTGCTACGATCCGTTGCCCAGCGGACGACCATGCGGACGTTGCGACAGTTGCCAACTCCGCGCCAAGGGGTTCGCCGAGGCCGGGATGGCCGATCCGGCCGAGTCGCCCAGCCCAGACTCGGAGTTGGAGTCCAGGCTTTAGCCTGTCCGGAACTGCCTGAAGGCTGGACTCCCTCTTCACAATTGCCCACCCCCAAGGATCGATTCGATGACCGAGGCCACCGACCCCGACCAGTTTATTCGCCAGACACTGGACCGGATTGAAGATGTCCTGCAAGAGGCAGCTCAGGCAGCGCGGCCGCTGGAGATCGATCCGGCTCGGGGACAGTTGTTCCAACTCTTCGGCGAAGCGGTCCGGCAGGGGTTGGTCAACGATGATGCCGAGCCGAATCTCACTTCGGACTCGATCTGCGCCTCGCTCTCGGCCCGGTGGGGACTGAAGGACACAGTCCAGGATTCCGTCAATCAGCAGCGGAAACTCTCCGGCGACCAACTCGCCCAGATGCGGTCACTCTGGTCGGTGATGCGGATGTGGATGGAGTGGACCTACGCCTGGAACCGGTGGGCGGAGTTCCATTGACCGTCATGACGCTGGGGGCTGGTCGCCACTGGCGGTCGCTTGGGGCTGCAGTGTTTTCGACGATCAACGTGTTCGAATGACTCCCTCCGTCTCACCCGACCTCAATCCGGGGGGGGGCGTGAGTCGTCGGGCTGGGCTTCGCGATGGGCTTCGCGCACTCCTTGAGACAGCCCGGAAAGTCCGCAAACGTGGGGCGACCACTGGCACGACTTCGGTTACGCCGCGCGGAGTTCTCGCGACTCACTGGCCCAGCGGATCCAGTCCGTGACCTCGGTCAGGTCGGGCGCTGAGGCAGAGCGGAGCATCCGCTGGCCTTCGCGACTCGCCGCGAGCGGACCGACTTGCGACAGCAGCCCCTCGGCGGAGTAGCTCCGCAGTTGATCCGGGGTCTTGACGCCACACCCGATCAACAACATCGCATCGTGACCACGCAAGCCCGGAACGCGACACATGAGAGCGGCTTGAGACTGCCAGGTGCCGATCGTTTGGAGGTCGATCCGGGCCTCATCCAGGCGGCTGGCGATGGAATCCGCCGAGCGATTCAGGAAGTCGTGGACCGTCAGGATGCCGAGCTTGGCCAGCTTCTCGGCCATTTTCGGACCGATCGACGGGGCGTCGACGATCGGACTATCGATCTCCAGATAGAACCGCGTGGTCGCCTCGTGTTCGGAGTCAGAACGATCGGTGGAGCGCGGCTCGCGCTCCGTACGGGGCCGCCGCCGCTGGGAGTGGTCCTCACGGGGAGCCCGCTCGCCGCGTTCCGACGGTTGTCCATCGCGCTCGTTGCCGAGGAAGGCTCGTGGGGCACGCGGCTCGCGCTCGGCTCGTTTCCGATCGGGTGACCACTGGTCCCAGTCGCCTTGTTCCAAATCCTGCAACCGCCGCGGTCGCCATCCGGCCCACTGACTCGCGGCCCGCAGACTCATCGCCCGGCGACCATTGCGGGTCCAGCCTCGCAAACGGTCAACATCCGGCCAATCAGTCCGATCGGACATCCACGATTGCCAGGCCTCCGAATCTTGGCGACGAGCCCGTTCGATCCGCCTCCACAGAGCATCCGCATCCTCAGCCCCCAGTTCCACGGGGTTCTGAATCCCGATCGCAGCCAGCAGTTGGGCCTCGGGGCCGGTCAGGTCGGGGACGCAGCACAAGAGCCGCGCTTCGGCCTGCCACTGCCGGACTTGGGCCGGGGAAATCTGGAGCGAGACGAGTTCTTCGCCCACGGTATTGATGTCGAGCAGAATGAGATCGCCGAGGCTGCCGATCCCCATCGTGCCGAGGCGGCGTTCCATTTGCGTCCCGAGTGACGGAAGCAGACCGATGGGACTATCGATGCGGAGCCAGTAGGGGCCTTCGGGTTGAACGCGAACACGGACAGTGGCCTCATCGCGGTCGGTGTTCTCGACGATATGCGGGAACGGCGACACGACCGGCTCGGACGGGTGACGGGTGATCGACGAGTCGACCGGCAATGGTCTTGGCGTCGCGACCGACTCGATCACCATCGAGTGCGAAGCGACGACTTCCACAGTCGTCCGAGAAGGCGGCGTGATGCGCACGGGGGATGGCCGACTGGCTCGGCGGAGTCCACCAGTCAGCATCCGCACCGGGAAACCATGTTCGTCAAATAGATCCGACAGGTGCTCCTGGCACGTGAGGAACACGACTTGCTGGCCCTGGGTAGCGACCTCGCGGAGAACTTCCACTGCGGAGGCCAGACGCCCCTCATCGCTATCGACCAACACATCATCCAAGACCAGCGGCAGCCGCACACCACGTCGGGCGTACTCGGCGACGAGCGCCAAACGAAAGCTGAGAGCGGCCTGATCGAGGGTGCCGCGACTGAGAGCGCTCGGTGGAAGAAGTTGGCCATCGGCACCGCGAATCGAGAGTTCGCGCGTCGCCGGTTCGAAGTGGAAGCTCGTGTAACGTCCGAGAGTCAGGCGTTGCAGGTAGGCCGACGCCTCGGCGATGACGCGGGAATGTTCTTCGCGATGAAGCCGCCGCTGAGCTTCGGCGAGGATCATGCCCTGAAACGCCAGCGCGGTCCAGTCGTCGCGGACGGTCGTGAGTTGCTCTTCCGCTTGGCCCTCTGCGAAGCGCAAATCGATCACCGAATGATCGTCGGCGAACCGGGCCTGTTCCGCTTCGAGTTCCTGAATCCGCAGGGAGGCATCCCGAATCCGGCCTTGCAACTCATAGGTCCGCCGCTTGAGTTCGGACCGGCGAGCCAGCAGCGACCGCTCCGCTGTCGGGTCGGTGGGACGGGCTTCGCTTTCCGTGATCTCGCGCTGGGTGATAACTTCCCGCAACGGTCGCGCGACCAGTTCGGCCTCAACGGGGAGCTGCGCTGCGAAAGCGGCATGACCTTCACAGCGGCAGGTCAGCAGTTCGTGAGACACCGCATGCCGCACACGACTCGCGGATGGTTCCTGGCGACTTCGCAGGAGTGCTTCGCGGCGATCGCGAAGGCGGCGGATTCGTTCGAGGACTTCTCCCTCGCACTGGTCAATGCGGGCTTGTTCAGCCAGACCGTGCTGCCGCGTGACGACAGCCTCGCGGCGACTGACAAGTTGGCACAGCACATAGATCGTCTGCCGCAGGTCGGTGAGGTGTCGCTCGTAGTTCACGACCAACGTCGCACAATCACACGCTCGCGAGAGAGTTGTCCGGCGGCTGCCGCACTCGATCTCGGAAGCGAGGGCGTGTTGCTCGAGCCGCCCCAGCAGCTCGCGTTGCTGCCGGAGCGTGGTCGCTTCATCCGGAGTCTCCGCGCAGGCTTGCCCCACGGAGTCGAGTGTGAGCCGCAGCCGCGCGGTGGCCAGGTCACGCAGAACCTGCTTCGCATGTTCGATCTGGCGGTCAACTTCATGCAGTTCGCGAATCCACCCCGCCGCGATCTGCTCCAGGGGTTGGGCGATTTGCTGGACATCACTCACGAACCGCGATCGCCGCGACCAGAGCCGCGTCTGGCATTCGGTCAGGTCCGCTTCGATCGGCTGGACCTCGGCCAGGAGCCAGCCGTATTCCCCCTCGAGCCGCTGGCGGTGCATCCGCAAGCGTTCGAGTTCTTCGACGACGGCCTCTTGCCGCAGTTGTTGCTTGCGGGCGGCTTGCATGGCCAGATGCTGAGCCCGCTGGAGTTCGGACTCGCGTTGCGGGATCGGACGCGTGGCGTCCATACCATTCCAAAGGTCCAGCCGCCGGGCCGCCACATCGCGAGTCAGAGGTTCGACCCATGCCGCATCGGTCCGGCGGGTCGACAGATCGACCCCATCCCGCAAGGCGAGATGCACCAACCCATCGATCGCATGCGCTTCGTAGCTCCCCACGAAGTAGAGCAGGTGGACCAGATCGCGATCGAGTTTTTCGATGCGGGTGCGAAGGGCCTCAGCTTCGTCCGCAGTCCCTTGGCGAACCTGAATCGCGAGCGCATCGCTCTGATCGGGTCGCCCCCGGCGGACGACGGTGAAGCCGCCGCCTTGGTCAGCCAGGGTTAAATTGCCGCCGGGGGAGCCTCCCTTGAGGGGCGGGAGGAGCTGCAACCGCCGGGCCTCTTCGAAGCCGCAGACCACTCCCCGCAGGAAGTGCAGGAGCGTCGTTTTTCCGGACCCATTCGGCCCGTGATAAACGTTCAGCCCCGGCTCCAGATCGTCGATGTGGAGATCGGCCAGTGTGCCAAAGCCGTCGACTTGAATCCGCTGAAAATCCATGTTCTGTTCCAACACTTGTTGAAGCTGACAAAGTCGCCGGACTCTCCGAGTCCGGTCGTTCGACGCCCTTTGAGCGAGCGACCAAAAGACGCATACCGGTAGGACGGCCTTTCCAGGCCGTCCCGAGCGAACGCGTCACTCACGAATGGCCCGGGGGTGGATCGTGAGGTTGGCCTTCGCTCTGGGACGGGCAGGAATGCCCGTCCTACGGGGATCGTATTTCTGGCCGCACGCCTTACCAATCGTAGAATCGGCAGAAGTCTTACGACTTCGACTACCCCGCGGCGCGCAGTTGGGCGATCGCCGCCCGCTGCGCTTCACCAGCCAGACGATGGTCGTGGCTCACCGTCTCAGTGCGCGCCCAGTGATCGACGGAGACCGCTTCGGGAATCAGATCGGCCATCCGCTGGATGCCCTGTGACGGTCGGAGCGTGGCCTCGTTCCAGATCGCTGTCACGATCGGTGTGTACTGGCAAGTCGTGTCCGACGCCGCATCCGACAGATGGATCGCTCGCAATCGCCAGCGCGAGTGAGGCCCCGTCTTCAGACTCCGCTGCCGATCGATCGAGGCCCGCAGTTTCGCCCGGCCATCGCGATCGGCCAGGGTCTCCCACGCCCGGCCCTGGCCAGTGATCGCCAAGTCGACCACCAGTAGTTCCAAGCCGGGATGCGTGGCCAGGTGCCGCGCACTGGCTGACTCGACTTCATCGAACAGCGCACTCGCCAACGCCTCTTCGCGGAGCGTGGAACTCAAGCTGCAATCGACTCGCAGCAGACCGACCGGCGAAACAGCCAGCGGTTCGCGGTCTGGCGGGCCTTCACGACGGGTCGTGTGCAGATTCGCGATCGAGAGCGTTCCGCCGCGCGTGGCAGCGGTCCAGTCGTCGAGTGGGTCGACTTGTCCCAGGCAATCGCCAAGTACCAACTCGGCGGCAGCTCTCTGAATCTTCGGCTCATTGCCGAGAGTGATCGCAATCGTTGCCGCGACATCCGTTTGAAGGGCACCGGGATCTATTCCGGCAACCACTCGGACGCGTCCGGATCGCGTGGCGACTACGCCAGATTCCCCCGGGGTCAGCCGCGTAACCGGCAAGGCAGCCCAGTGTCGCTGCATCCACTCGTTGTGTGTCGTCTCGGCCCAGACAACGGGAATGCTGCGATTCACACTCGCTTCAATCCAGCGACCCAAAAACCACGGCGCCCGACCCGCCAGTGACTGACGACTCAGGATTGCCGAGTGCAGCACGACCAGATCGACGCTCCGATCGAAGCCTGTCTGCATGGCCCGTTGCCACGCGGTGAATTTCGCCGTCGAGGCGATCGCCGTCTCGGTCGCACTCAGCTCGCCGCACCCTGTGAGCGGTTGATCGAGATGCCAATGGGCCAGTTCGAGAAGACGAATGCGCGGTTCCAGCGCCATGGATGCCTCCCTGCATCAGTGGTCCGTGTCATGATTTCCCGGTGGTCCACTTCGAACCGATGGAACCCCGAACCGTTTTATGAGGCTATTCGAAAGTGCAAAAATGTGACAAGACGACTTTTACAAAAGGCCGACCTGCGGTGGACTCTGAACGGAACCCGGTCTTGACAACACCTTCACGTTCCCGGGCGGACACCCCCTAGTCGAAACGGTTGACCTCCGGATGCCTGTTCTTAGACTGATCGACTTCCCGGCGGCGTTTCTGCGGCTGGATTCACCATCGAACGTGCGCGCTCTCATGTTCCACAGAAATCCGCTTGCCGCGTTGATCGCGGTCCCGCTCCTCTTTTGTCCAGCGGTCGCCTCCGCAGCCGACCCGTCGACTGGGATTGACTCAGGAGATACGGCCTGGATGCTCGTCTCGACAGCCCTGGTGCTGTTCATGATGCTCCCGGGACTGTCGCTGTTCTACGCGGGCTTGGTGCGGTCCAAGAATGTGCTGTCGCTCTTCATGCAGTGCTATGCGCTGACCGCGGTGATGAGCCTCGTCTGGTTCGCGGTCGGCTATTCACTCTCGTTCTCCGGAAGCGAAGGGATTGTCGGCAACTTGGATCTGGCGTTCCTGGGGGGTGTGACCCCCGATTCGACTCCCCGCTCGGATGCCAAGACAATTCCCGTGCTCGTTCATTTTGCCTACCAGATGATGTTCTTTCTGATTACTCCCGGTCTGTTCATCGGGGCCTTTGCAGAGCGGATGAAGTTCTCGGCCATCCTGATCTTCAGTGTGTTGTGGAGTCTGGTCGTTTACGTCCCGTGTTGTTACGGAGTCTGGAATCGGCTGAACTTCTTCGGGCTGACGGGCGTCATTGATCTCGCGGGGGGCATCGTGGTGCATATCACCGCCGGAATCGCCGCCTTGGTGGCTTGCCTCATGGTCAAGCCAAGGCTGGGGTTTCCGACGACTCCGTTTCCGCCACACAACCTGCCGTTCGCGATCATCGGGGCCGGGATGCTGTGGGTCGGTTGGTTCGGCTTCAACGGCGGGAGTCAGCTCAAGGCCAACGGTGCGGCGGCCATGACGATCGTGGTGACGCACCTTTCCGCGAGTGCGGCCTCGGTCGTCTGGATGGCGATTGAGTGGTATCGCAACAGCAAGCCGAGCATGCTGGGGATCGCCACCGGCTCGATTGCGGGTTTGGCAGCCGTGACGCCAGCGGCGGGCATGGTCGGCCCGATCGGGGCTGTGTGTATCGGGTCGATCTCCGCGATGGTCTGCTGGTACGCCTGTGCCAAGATTAAGTCGCGGTTTAAGTATGACGACTCACTCGACGTGTTCGGCGTTCATGGAGTGGGAGGGATTGTGGGGACCATTTCGGTCGCGGTGTTCGGCTCCAACGCCTTCATTGATGGCCTGGGAAGCTATGCCATCCTTCCTCAACTGAAGACGCAATGCCTGGCCGCGCTCTATACCGCAGTCCTGTCCGGTGTGGCGTCGTATGTGATCTTGAAAGGGATCGCGTTGACGATCGGTCTCCGCGTCGACGAGGTGGAAGAGGACGAAGGACTCGATCTCTCGAACCACGGGGAGAAGGCATATAACAGCTAGACCGCCAATGCGGAATTAACGCGTCACCCAACGCGATCGTCGCCCCGTTCTCTTCTTCCGCCCCAACGGGGCAGCCACAAACCAGCCTGGGGCAAAGCGACCAACGGGAGCGCCGCCCCAGGTCGCGGAGTTGTTGTAACGCACTCAGCCCTGAAAGGGCGAATACAGGGCTGGGCGAGCGGGGCCTCGCATTGTGCCGCCCTTTCAGGGCTTGCCGAGCATGGCGGACTCGATTCCCAGGGCGTGGCCCTGGGCTGGTATGTCGGTGCCCTTTCAGGGCGGAAGCAGGGAGCATTCTTGGGACGAGTGCGAATTGCGATTCGAACTCTGGTGATGCGGGACTTCCGCAGTGGCGGACGAGCTGGGTGAATGCCCAGCCCTTCGCGGAAAACCGATGCTTCGACCTGTTGGCCAGCGCCCTATCCCTTGAACGCCGTAAACACGAGCGACACGTTCTGTCCGCCAAACCCGAAGCTGTTCGAGAGGGTCCGTTCGACTTTGGCCTCGCGGAGCTTGTTCGGGACGTAATCGAGATCGCAGTCGGGATCGGGCGTCTGGTAGTTTATCGTCGGTGGGAGGATGCCATCGCGCATCGCGAGGAGGCAAACAATCGCCTCGGCGCTGCCCGCCGCAGCGATCAAGTGGCCCATCATGCTCTTGGTGCTGGAGACCGGTGTCTTGTAGGCGTAGTCACCGAGGGCCTGCTTAATGGCCCGTGTCTCAATCTTGTCGTTGACCGAGGTGCTCGTTCCGTGGGCGTTGATGTAGTCGATCTGGTCGGTGTTGACTCCGGCGTCCTTCATGGCGAGCTTGATGCACGCTGTGGCACCGCGACCTTCGGGGTGGATGTCGGTGATCCGGAAGGCATCCGCCGTCGACCCGTACCCCGCGACTTCGCCCAGGATGTTCGCACCGCGTTTCTTGGCGTGTTCGAGCTCTTCCAGGACGAGCATGGCCGCCCCTTCGCCGAGGACGAACCCGTCGCGGTCCTTATCAAACGGACGCGAGGCCCCCTGCGGATTGCCGTTGTTGGTCGAGAGCGCGGTCAGCAGGTTGAACCCCGTCACGCCGAACGGGTGGATCATGCTGTGCGCTCCGCCGGAGAGCATCACGTCGGCTTCCCCTTGACGGATCAGTTCCGTCGCTTCGCCGATCGCTTGGCTGCTGGCGGCACAGGCTGTGAGGCAGTTGAGGTTTGGTCCTTGGGCATTGAAGATCGCAGCCAGGTGTCCGGCGGGCATATTCGGCTCCTGCTCCATCTCTTCTTGGGCGTTGAGGTGTTGCAGGCCGTACTTCGTGAACTTCTCCATGTCGAAGGAGCCGTCCTTCTGCGACAGGGCGATCATCCGCATGAAGAGGTAGAAATCCTGTTGCCCTTCGCCCGCACCGAGATAGACGCCGAACCGCGTCGGGTCGGCCAGATCGTTGACGCCCGCTTGCTGGACCGCTTGTGTCGCCGCACCGATCGCATAGCGGATGTTGCGTCCCGTGGCGGCGAACCGCTCGGTGTCCTGGACATAGTGGCCCAGTTCGAACCCCTTCACCTCGGCGGCAAACTTCGTGGGGAAGTTTGAGGCGTCGAAGTGGGTGATGTAGTCGATCCCGCTCGCTCCGACCTGCAGGGCCTTCCACATCTCTTCGACCGTTTTCCCGATCGGAGTGACACAGCCCATCCCGGTGACAACAACACGACGCCGCATGGTGACTTTCCCAGGAGATCTCGACACGGCTGGCGACAGACCGCCCGCCTCACGCTTCGCTCCCCGGCGCGAATCGCAGGGCGACTCTATTCCAGCGAGGGTTGAAAATCAAGAAGGAAGGGACATTCAGTGCGATCCCGAATGACACAACCTATTGACCACATTGCCATTGCAGTTGATTATCGTAATGCAAATTCGAGAACCACTCAGCCTCAGACCAACTTTGCGGCGAGCGCCTCCAGGGCCAGCCATTTTTGCTGGTTCTCCGCCGTCTCGTTGTAACGGACCTCGGCATAGTCGGCGATCCAATCCGCAGTGGAGCGAAGCTGGTCGGACTGCGGGGCCGAGAGTAGGCGGTCTCGAAAATGAAGCAGCGTTTCGTGGGGGGCTCGGACGACACCCTTGGCGGCGACGCG
>JAYSVZ010000363.1:0-5255 GCA_043718305.1 Planctomycetota bacterium
CCGGCCAAGATTCCGAGAAGCCCACCGCCACCCGCCGCCCCGGCACCGCCACCACCTGCCCCCGATCCGAATCCGCCGCCTGGGGCGAACGCACCCGCAGGCGTCCCCTCTTCATTGACAACCTCATTCATGATCGGTTCGTTGCTACTGAAATCGCTCCAAGGGCACGGCGTGATAGTGGCCTTGGGGGACGACAGGGCGGCCACAAACACAAATCGTGGCAAGTCTGCAGCCGCAGCCGCAGGCGTCGGAGCGGGCTCGTCTGCCCGCACCACCTGGACGGACATTCCGCCAAAGCCATGCGGCCCGGCCATCACCAGGGAGTAGATCCCCTCTTGAAGGCCAGTCAGATCAAACTGCCCGTTTTCTTCGGTCACATCATGTGCCACCACTTGACCATGTCTGATCAGGTACAGGCTCATTCCAGGCAATGACCTTTGAGCCAGTGCAACCGGAGCCGCTGTGGCAATAACGCCTCTCACCGACCCATCGGCCTGAATCTCAAGAACCCCATCCTGAATGAGGTGTTCTTTCGCGGCTGGCAATTCAATCCCCGCCAGCGAAGGAGCCCCAGATTGAGCATTCTGTCGGGCTTCCCGGAAGAGGTTCCACACGGTCGGCATGTCCGATTGCGGAACCAAGCCCACATCAGTCACGACATGGTTGCCGTCACCCAAGTACGCCCCGTAGGCGGCCCAACCTTTAGGGCCGTTGGCAAAGACCGAGTAGACTCCCGGCGCGATCTCACCCACTTGCGCCGTGCCGCCGCCCCCGAGGGCTGGGGACATCACCGTTTTTCCGTGACGGACGATACTCACTCGAGTCGATTGGGCTTCGGCCATCCCGCCCGCCGACGTGACTTGGCGGAATCGCAACGCCGTCGAGGAGACGTGTTCTGCGGTCGGCTTCAAAGCGGGCGCTGCGTCGTCGGCGAGAGCCACACGGCTCAGGAGGCCAGCCACCAGAAAGGCAAATTGGAACTTCTTCACGGATCGGTCCTCAACAGCTCGACACAATGCAGGATGTGTCACTCTGGGTAATCTAAGCGTTCCAGTGACCGAATGCAACTAAAATCCGAAATTTACGGATGATTGGGAATCATTGATGCAATTGGATTTGACGGACTCGTGTTTTACCAATGTTTTTACTGGAGTTGGAGTTCAGCCTTGAGTCTGCTCCGGACAGGCTGAAGTCTGGACTCCAACCCCGATGGAGAGCCCACTCAATCGCAAATAGAGGTATCTACTTGACTCCACCGACCCCCACCTGTGGTTTTTGGGAATAGTGGAAGACCAAGGCGATGAGCAGACCCAGCGTGTCGACGAGCAGATGTCGCTTGCGGCCCTGGATTTTCTTGTTCCCGTCGTAGCCTCGATCGGGTCCGCCAATCTCGGTCGTCTTGACCGATTGCGTGTCGATACAGGCGGCGCTGGGCGCATGCCAGCGCAGGCCAGCGCAGGCCCACCGTGCCAGTGGGATCGTGATCCGTCAGCCCCAGTAATTGCGAATCACATGCCGCCTTGGGGGTGGGTGCCGAGAAGCACGGGCTCACGTCCGCCCGCTGTCGATCTGATGCCCAGCATCACCCTTGAGAGCGACTATTCACTGACCTCTGTTGGGGTATCGAGCTTGAGCCACGACAGCCAGATGCAACAGTCATCGGGTGCAACCTCGACGAGTGATAAGAGTCCACCGTGGGGCAGGCTCCACACATTCCCCTGAAGTCGTTCTGCGTGCCGTTCGATGAACCCATGAGATCGGGTTCATGATCCAACTCGGCTTCAATCGAGTTGATCGCCTCCCGCAGATGTGGATACTGGACCCAAAGTTGGGCTTGCTGATCGAGATAGACCTTCTTGAGTCGCAATTCCCAGCGCATGTCATTCTCCGATGCAGGGGGCTACTTAAAGGTTTATACGACATTGAATGCTGGATGCAACAAAACCGCTACGCACATGTTATGCCGAGTTACCACAAACATTTTCCGCTGCCGATTCATCAAAAACGTAGTCTATCTTCCTGTCATGACTTACGGAATTGGGTGAGACTCCCGCAGGCGAGCGAGCGCATCCTTTAGGCTCCCGCCATCTCCGGATTGTCGTGAGATGGCTAAGGCTTCCGCGACCTCAGACTCGGTCCAGCCGTGGTTGATTTTGGACAGTACGCGACCGCGACCATCCACGATCTCGACCGGCTCTTTCGCCTGACTCAAGACGTGGTTCTGCTCGGGCGTGAGAACGATTTGGATCACGGTTCGGTACTCCTCGATGACGGGTATTCTACACTCCGCAGTGAACTGAAATCCAGATCACTGTTCTTTATCGATTGTCAAAACCGAGGAGAGAACAAAGGGAGGGAAAACCAAGGGGCCGGGGAGACTCATCCTCGCCTGATGCCTCAGAAGTCGTCGGCGATCGATCTCAGGGGCGCCACCAACGGATGCGTTGTCGGGAGTATCCGCCCGATTTCGACGAACCCTGAAGAACAACACTCAGCGTGCATCTCGCGCGGCGGGGCGGATTCGGGGGCCATTGTAGAGGCCGTTGTTATTTCCAGCGGGTGACAGTGAATTCGATTGAGGATTGTAGGGCGCCGGGACACGGGCCCCGGGCGAATAGATGGGGTTCGGTTCCCCCGACTGGCGGTAGGCTGCAGGAGCCAAGTTCGAATCGGGGTAGGCGTTCGGGTGGGCTGGCAAACCGGCTCCCGAGTCTGGGTTGCTTTGATACGCCCCTTGGGAATTGGAATAGGACGCCGCCTGCGCCTCAGCCGCGGGGCTGCCGGGATAGGCGGGTGGCATCTGAGGCTGGAACGACTGCGGATTCCATGTCGACCGCATCTGTTCGCCACCGGTCTGTGGCTGTTGGTACTGCTGGCCAGATCCGTTGGCGGGGGTATTCACCGTTCCCCATGCGGTCTGACCGAGCTGGGAGGCGGGGGACTGCATTGTTTCGCCGTATCGATAGAGTTCGGCGTTGACCCCTTGGCGGGCGTTGTTCTGGTTGTTGTCAATCGGAGTCGAGGCCTCCTGACCATTCGCACCGTAGTAGGGCGGGGGAGCGGCCTGACGAGCGGCATCGGCTTGGTTCTGGTAGCTCATCCCGGCATTCCAGGACTGGACCGGAGCGGGGCCATCCGGAGTCATCGTCTGGTAGGCGGGCGGATTGGCAAAGCTGGGACCAGCGGGGGAGTTGATCATGCCGAGCTGGTTCGGGGGGACCGTCATCTGGCCCGCGGGGGCGTTGGCGATGGCCTGCAAATCATGCGGTTGAGCATTTGTGGGGAGGTCGCGTTGCACCGGGGGGTAGTCCGCACCGAGGGCGCTGCCGGTTCCCGGAGCGACACGCTGGGTGTTTTCGATGATCGGGAACATCGTTTCCGGCCCCGCCAGGCCGACCATGGCAGCCCGTCGTTTGGCCTCTTCGTAACCCGGGTTCACCGAGCCATAGGCTGAAGTCGGACCTGTTGGTGTGACGTTTTGCCGCTGGTCATAAGAGTTGGCAGCGGGGTTGGGATAGCCACCGCCCAGACCTTCCGGAACCAGCAACGGCGAGCCGCCGGTCTGCTGCATTCCGTGTTGCAGCGGCATCCCCGTTCGCGGGTCGACACCGTACGGAGTCTGATAAAGCGCTCGTTCCGCTTCTGGATTCGGGTAGCCACCTTGAGCCGACTGCGTGGCCCCGGCTTGCTGAATCGATCGCGGATCGTGAGTTCGTGGGTCGTGGCTTTGCGGGTAGAAGCTGTTCTGGGCTCGGCGGCCGTTTTGAGGAGCCGGAGTGATTGTGGGAGCTTGGGCCATGCTGGGCTGGCCATTCATGGGGGGCTGAATGGCTGGTCCTGGAACACCACCGCGCTGTGTGTCCCGCACATTGAGTGAGATCGGAGCGTTGGCGATCGCTTGGTTTTCGTTGGCCATCTGCGAGGCTTCGCGTTCTGCCTGAGAGCGCAGGGCTTCCCGCTGCTGCTGTTGCGGGTTCATCTCTTGGGCCGTGGCTCGGTCGAGCGAGTGCTGCATCTCCGCCTGGCCCTGCTCCCGGGCCTCCTGAATTCGATCGCGCAAGGCGACGGTCCGGGCCTCGGTTGTATCCTGGGAACCAAAGAATCCGCGCTCGGTTTCGGGAACCCCTTGCGGGTACAGCTGGGCCATCTCCTGGCGAACTTCGGTCTCATTGAGTACGCGGCGATAGGTCGCTTCGGCCAGTTCGGCGCGCCCCGTCTTGCCATAGACAAAGGCCAGATTCTTAAATGCCTGGATGTTCCCGGGGTCGGACTTCGTGGCCTGCTTCAGCAGTTCTTCGCTCTGGTTCAGCTTCCCCTGCAGCAAATACGAATAGCCCAAGTCTCCCAAGACCTGGGCGTCGGTCGGATTTCCGTCGAGGGCTGCTCGATAGTGGAGTTCTGCCGTCGTGTAGTCCTGTTGCAAGTCGCTAACAATCGCCAGCCCGTGGTGCGCTTCGGGGCACCCTGCTTGTTGCTGAATCGCGGCTTGATAGTGGCGGCGGGCATCGGCCAGATGACCGGGTTGGGAGTCCTGATAGTAGTCGGCGAGCGAGGCCTCGCCGGAACTGAGGAGCGCGGCCACATCAGCCCCCCCCTCTTTGGATTTGCGACTTGGACTGGGCAGCCCAGCCTTGTGCTTGTCGTTGTTCAAAACGGATAACGACGATTCGGATCGACGAAAAGACGCCTTGGACAGCATCCGGCCAAATCCGCCGCTCGACTGACACCCCGCTGCCGCCAATGAAGCCGTCAGCAGGCAGACCAACCAGAAACGCGAAGTTCCGGTTGGGAACTGCGTATACGGTACGCAGCGACTCTCGAGGCGTGGCGCATTGCGCTGCGGCGAGAATTCCGGACTCATGGCGATCTTCCGATCGAAACGGGAGGTGGCACAGCGCACAGCTGCACTCGAAGCTCGACTTTTAAGAGCGTTGGTCGCATCGTGTCGAGAGGAGTATCGACAGGTCGCCCGGTGTGGGAATTGGTTTTGTGAAAATGTCCAAATGTGAATTTGGGCAACATCGATTGCAACATATGGCAGAATTGATCCGTCGCCACGTTCACCAGAACTGGGTGAATGGGGCTCATCGCCCACGTTCTGGCGAAACGTGGCGACGAGAGAAGACCTCACATCCACCCGTGTGGAGCATAATAGCGCAGCCCCCCGCAGCCCCTAATCCCCCGATGCGTGAGCGAGGGCGACCGTCTCTGGCCACTGGCGGGAATCAAAGAACCCGTAGGACGGCCTTTCCAGG
>JAYSVZ010000364.1:0-1839 GCA_043718305.1 Planctomycetota bacterium
ACTCCCGTCTGACTCTCGGCAATCACCGGATACCCAGCCCCGACGCGATTGTTCCAGAGCGGGAACTCGCCGCTGCGAAGGGCATCAGACAAGAACGCCTTCTGCGGGAAGAAGTAGGAGAACAGATCCCCGCCAATCAGTGTCCCACCATTCCAGGGGCAGATGTCCCACCAGAAGAGGAGCACCAGTCCGACCGACACGGCGATGGCGGCGAGCCACTCGATACGACTCGGGCGTTGTCCTTCGGGGGTTGAGGGATGATGGTTGATGGTGGATCGACCCGAGGGGAGGATGAGCGGATGCTCAACGCAGCAGAGTGGTTTTGGAGACGAACATCCCCCTTCCAGCTCCCCTCTCCCCCGGGAGACAGAATGGAAGGACCAGCGATCACTGGGGTCGTGGGTGAGAGTGTTGGGGGCCGTTCCTGGTGGGGCGGCTTGCCGTTTCTCCAGAGCCAAACACAGTGAGGCTGGTCCGATGTCGAGCGTACGATATGTGGGTTTGGATGTCCACAAGGACACGGTGGTCGCGGCGGTCGCCGAGGCGGGTTCTTCGGCGGCGGAGGCGCTGGGGTCATGGCCGTGAGATAAGGCTCGGGTGTTGAAGGATCTGAAAAAGCTGGGGCCGCTGAAGTCGCTCAAGGTGTGTTACGAGGCGGGTCCGACGGGGAATGGACTCGCTCGGTCGTTGATGGCGGCGGCGGTCGATTGTGTGGTGTTGGCGCCGGGGTTGGTGCCGCAGGTGGCAGGTGCGCGGGGCAAGACGGATATTTCCCAAATGGGGCCTGATGGGGAAGTTGAGTATCGACAGAAGTGCCATGCCACGTCTTCCCGCGCCGGGGCCATCCGCCAAGCCTCCTGACCCCGCCCCCCCGCCTTGGGCATTGAACATCGCTATCTCGCATCTGCGAAGTGGCCCCCAAAGTGCCAACTTGGCACCCGGCGATGCCACCCCGCTGTTAATGCCCCGCCATCGTCGGGGCTCCGTTTCGTCCGAGTTGGTTCATTTGCAGCATCGTCTTGCCGAACCCCTCCATCGAGCCGTCGAAGGAGATGACGTTGCCATGGCTGCTGGCGACGACTTGTTTCATCGATTCCAGCCAGAGGACGTAGTTCAAGTGGTCCGAACTGACGCCATTCTGCTCCAGTGATCGTTCGGCGTCGGCGAGGCCAGCGGCGACTTCCTTGTGAAAGAGGCCCGTCCCTTCGCCACGCAGGTGTTCGGCATCGCGATCCGCTGCGGCAATGACCCGGCGCGATTGGGCTTCCGCCTCTGCCATGCGAGTCTTCGTGGCGAACTGGGCTTGCGCTTCGTTCTGAGCGGCGAGCATCATGTTGTTCGAGGAGACCACTTGGGCCATTGACCGCATGATCGCCTCGTCAAACGAGATGTCGTTGATTTGCAGGTTGACGAGGTGGAATCCCCAGTCCTGGAGTTCGTGCTCGATGTGGGAGTTGACCTCGTCGACGATCTCGCGGCGGAGCAACAGGATTTCGCTCTGCTTCTTGAGGGCGACGAAGGACCGGATCGAGCCTTCGATGCTCCGGATCAGAGTCTGCATGAAGCTGCGTTCATCGATGAACTTGAAGGCGGCCTTCATGATGGTCTCGGCCCGGTCGTTAGCGACGGTGTAGACGATCAGGGCCTTGAAGTTGACGTTGGCCTGATCGCCGGTGATCGCCTGGAACTCCAGTTCGACGGAGCGCAGTTGCAGGGAGATGACGCGGAAGACGCGCTCGACCCACGGGAGCCGCAGTCGCAGTCCGGGCCGAAGGATGCGACAGAATTTGCCGAAGAGGACGGAGATGCCGACGTGACCTTCGCGGATGATCGACACGC
>JAYSVZ010000365.1:0-1836 GCA_043718305.1 Planctomycetota bacterium
ATCGTCGCCACGATTCCCTCATCCGCCCCGAAGGGGCAGCCACAAACCAGCCTGGGCCTCGCTTGTGCCGCCTTTCAGGGCTTGCCGAACATAGTGGAATCGATACCCAGGGCGTTGCCAGCGTTGCCCTAGGCTGGTTTCTCGGTGCCCTTTCAGGGCGGAAGAACGGAGCATTCATAGCCCGTCCAAAATCGACTTTTGTCGGGCGAGTCTTTCCAGGCCGTCTTGCCTTAAAATCCGATCAAGGGGTGACGAAGCACTGGCCCAGCATGTATCGGAAATGGTAGAACTCGATGATGTGTTCACCGCGAGTCGGACCGTCCGACTGCTCTCCGGTTCCATCAAACATTGGAGTTCCCATGTCTGACTCGCATCGCTCCTCGCGCCGGGCGTTTCTCGCCCAGTCCGCAGCTCTCGCAGCCGGGTGGCATGTGGTTTCAACTCGGCCCGCTTGGTCAGCTCCCTCGCCGAATGAGAAGCTGAATGTCGGGGTGATTGGCCCCGGAGGTCGGGGGTTTGACAACCTGCAAGGAGTCGGCGGGGAGAACGTGGTCGCTCTGTGCGATGCGGACGATCGCTCGGCAAAGCGTGCCTTTGAGCAGTTCCCCAAGGCGACCCGCTACCGCGACTTCCGCAAGATGATCGAGGCCGAAAAGCTCGACGCGGTGGTCGTCAGCACGCCCGATCACATGCACGCCCCAGCGAGCTTGTGGGCCATGCGGCGGGGGCTGCACTGTTACTGTGAGAAGCCCCTGGCGCACTCGGTGTGGGAAACGCGGATCATGGCCCAGACGGCGAAGGAGCATCACCTCGCGACGCAGATGGGGACGCAGATTCACGCGACCGACAACTACCGCCGCGTCGTGGAAGTGGTCCAGTCGGGAGCGATCGGCCACGTGACCGAGGTCCAGGTGTGGGTCAACAAGGACTGGGGCGGCGGCGAGCGGCCAGCCGACGAACTTGAAGTGCCGAAGGAACTCGACTGGGAACAATGGCTCGGGCCAGCTCCATTCCGGCAATACTCGGAGCGCTACCTTCCCGCCGAGTGGCGGCGGTGGTGGGCCTTCGGCAACGGAACGCTCGGCGACATGGGGTGTCACTACATTGATCTCGTCTTCTGGGCCTTGGCCTTGCGGCATCCGACGACCATCGAAGCGAGCGGACCGGCTGTGCATACGGAGACCTGCCCGCGCGGGATGAAGGTCACATGGGAGTTCCCGCAGCGCGGTGAGCAGGTGCCGGTGAAAGTCACCTGGACTGATGGTGACAAGACTGTATCCAAGCACGACGGCCACGAGTTCCCCGGCGCGGGGATCTACTTCAAAGGGACGAAAGGCTCCATGTTCGCGGACTACGGCGGCTACCGGCTCTTCCCCGAGGACCAGTACAAGGAGTTCAAAGCCCCCGCCCGGACGATCGCCGCGTCAGTCGGCCACCATCAAGAGTGGATCAACGCCTGTAAAACCGGGTCGACCACGCTGTGCAACTTCGATTATTCGGGGGCACTGACCGAAAGTGTGCTGCTAGGGATGGTCGCCTTCCGGACGGGGCAGAAGCTGGAGTGGGACGGGGCGACGATGACGGTTAAGAACAGTGAGAAGGCGCAAGGGTTGCTCAAGCGTGAGTACCGACCGGGATGGGAGATGTAAGCGAATCTCTTCGCCAAAACGTGACGGCCGATATTCCTGCCAGCACTGGATCGGGCTATACTGAACTAGTCTAGACTAGTCCGCCGTCACCGAATTAACGCATCACCCGCGATCTTCGCCAAAGCCCTCCCTCTTCCGCCCCAACGGGGCAGCCACAAATCAGCCTGGGGCAGAGCGACCAGCGGGA
>JAYSVZ010000366.1:0-17441 GCA_043718305.1 Planctomycetota bacterium
TCCACCCGGTTGACCAGGCTGCGAAGCAGATTCGAGATCGACTGGACCGTCTCGTCCGGATGGTTCGCATCGGGATGAGTGAGCAGAATCAGAAGGGCCAGCGGAGATGCCACGCTGAACTCGCGCCCCCGGGGCATTCCGGGAAAGCCTCGGCGGCGGAGCTCCGTTTCGACCGACTCGGGACGGAAGAGTGCTGCGGTCAGAGCGGGATCGCCTTTCAGGAGTTGGCCATAGACCGTCCGCGTTTCCGATCGATCTCCCACGATCTCCGCGACGACATCCCAACCGGGTAAGGTGGTCTTCGATCCGGGGGCCATGAACTCCGAAATGACAGCCCCCATCTGACTCTTGGAGACGCGTACGATGAGCGATTCAATGCGGAGTCGGACCTCGGGATTCGAATGCTTCAGACCCGATTCCAACAGTGGAAGCACGCGCGGCCCAGACTCCAGCAAGACCGCTTCCGCCGCGATTCGTTGGGAGAAGCTGCGAGCGCCCAGCCGCTCCATGGCGATCTGAGGAGTCAGCGGCTTCTCGTCCGCGCGAAGCGAGTCCGTTAAGGCATAAAGCCCCATCATGCCGAGCAGAATCCCAAGCTGCCTCATCACGTCCTCCGAATGCTCGTCGCCGCGTCGGCTCTATCGTACCCTTGGAGCGGGAAACGAGTAAACAGTAGCCTCGCAAAGCCGATGCAGAAGTGTGTGTCTCTGGGGCGAGCCTTGGGCTACGTGGGACCAGAAGAATTCATTACGGTGGTCGCCGCCGAGGTACAGGCTCCGAACGTTCGTGCCGGGTTCGCGCCAACGAATGCATTTCAGGCGGCTGGCACGCCGATTCGATCACACCCGAGCCGATTTGCCACCCTTCGGACAAACTCTTAAATTCGTCCAGAGTTTAGTTGAAGTCTGGAAAATGCGGCGTTAGCATGGCCCAACAGTTGGGTTGCTTCTCGTCTTTCGAAAGGAAGCGGGTGGGTGTAGATAGACCACTTTTGATCACCAGCCGCAGAGCCATCGCTCTTTGCGTTGTTTTCTTAGCGGTCGGGGTGGCCTCGGGTTACTGGGGAGGATTATTCGGTCGCAGCGTTTCATTGGCGGCTGGCGAGGATGTCTATTCGCTTGACGTTGTCGCTGATGCGACCACTTACTTGGCCTCTGAGGTCGAGAGTCTTGGAATCACCGAGGCTGTGCGAACCTATCGGCTGACCAATCGATCCAGCGAGCATCCTCTTCGCTGTGAGTTGAGGGAACGAAGCTGTGGCTGTTTGACCATCAAAGCTGACAACACCCCATTTCTGGCAGGGACATCCGTTGAACTGGCTCCTGGCCAGAGTTCGGACATCTCCTTGGGAATCCCGATGCATACTCAAGGTTCTTCAGGAACCAAGAGTGCCAAGTTTCAGATCGCTAGCCGAGGAATGCTGACCAAAGAACGTATCGTGTCTGTTGGTGCGGTGGTTCACGCGGACTTGACGGTATCTCAACAGTATGTGCAGCTTGTTTCCGGCCTCGAAACGTCTCCGATGGTCGTTGAGGTGAGTCTAACGCGACGTGCCCCCCCCCCGGAAAACAGTCTGACCGTATCGACCAGTGCCAGCGATTGGCTCAGCACGACGATAACACCCTCTGGAGAGGCGAAAACGCTTGAGTGTGGCTTATTGGTCCAGCGGTACAACTTGGCAATTCAATTGAAGAAGCCTGCCCGAAGTAGCAGTGCGAAGATTGAAATTCAGTTTTCGGACGCACCACTTAATCTTCAGGCGATTGTTGTATCTGTAGTTGATGGTCGCTCATTGTTATGTGTCGATCACCTTGATTTCGGTGTTGTGAAATCGGGGATTCTTGCCAGACGGGCTTTTGTAGTCCGAACCGCAGACGGATCTCGTCTGGGACGCCTAAGCCTCGACGTTCACGGTGGTGGGCTGGTCATTCTCAATCCGGGAAAGTCGCTGAGTGAGGATCGAATGTTGGTGGCGGTCTCGTTTCAAGCAATTCAAGTTGGGACCGCTAGTGGAGAGATCCAATTGATCCCTTCTGGGTCTGATCACGAACCGAAGAGCATCGCTTATCACGCGGAGGTCGGGCCATGAGAATTCAAATATGGATGTTGTTGTTCTGCGTGGTATCCACCAGTGCCTGGGCGGCTGGTGCGCCTACTGTTGAAGAGTTAGCACAGATTTGGGAGATGTGGGCCCCTCACACGAAGACATTGGAGGTCGAGGGGTTTCTCTTTCAAGGGGGGGGGCGAGAAGGCACACCAGCAGTCAGCCGCGAGCAGATATTGAGTCTTTTAGAAGAGCTGCAACAGCTATGCGAGTCGACGGATGCACCGCAAATCGAGGACATTCGTACTATCACTGAACCGGTGTTTCCTATTGATCCCATATCGGGGCAATCGAATGGCGGCTGGGCAGCAATCCATCTCATCATTGATGGCAATAATTCTCGGGTCGACAATACCCTTGCCGTGCCTCCCATGCAGGTTAACAAAGACAGTGAATCAAATCAGAATACGTACACTGTGACTATTTCTCGCGTTGACGGAAAAGAAGTTGAGTATGACTCGTTGAACAAGCAAGTGTCCGTGCGAGCGGAACAGGGAAGGTTTTGGATGCCATCTGTTTCGATGTTTGTTTTGACCGTTGATGAATTCAAGGAGACGCAGTGGACAACTGAGCGGCTGGAAGATGATTCTTATCGGTATCTCGGTACAAATCCACGGGGAAGGGGCGAGGTTCTGTTTGAAACAGGGCGGATGCCAGGATTTGTCAGTCGTCGACGAATTACAAGAGGAGAGTCAGTTAACGAGCGATTGCAGTTCAATCCCATCCAAATGGAATCTGGCGTCGTCCTGTCACGTTTGTGCTCTCGTCAGATCTTTACGGGAAGTCGACTTGGTATGCTTGAAATCGTCATTGTCAAAGCGGCACAAGTGGGGATTCCAGTTCCAGAAGAGCGATTTCATGTAGAAGCTCCGCCCGGAACTTTAGTCGTCAGTTTCCCGCCACGTGAGCAGTATGTCTCACCACTTGATGGAGGGCCTCGTCCTCCGATGGAGAAAGTGACGAAGTCCCATTCGAATGCGAGTGCTCTAGCCAAAGAGCCGGGGTTCGGTACGCCTGTGACACTGCCTGTGATAAGTCCGCCCCCCACCGGAAGCAAGTGGCTGTACCTGATCAATGCCTTGATCGTGATCACCGTATTGGCCTATTTCTTGATTGCTAGGAGAAGCCGCGCAGAAAACACAAACCGATCCCATTGAGTGTCAATGGTTGCCACTCCGTTTGATCGACTATCGAGGAGGTTGCCATGAAGCGAACGTCGAACATTGTGATGCTGACTAGCATGTTGCTGGTCATGAACGTGATCGTCTGGGGACAAGGCTCGGGGCCATACTGCACTGGAATCTGCGTTCATCCCTATGTTGAGGATGCTCAGCCACCAGTGAATTGTCCTGTTGTCAATTTTTGGCCGGCAGGCGGGCCGAATCAGCCAGCTTGTGGCGGCAACTGCTCAAGTGTTCAAAGAGCCGTGGATGGAGGATGTGTCTTGTACAATCAGGAACCTACCGCAGCGAGTTGCTCCAATACTCCGGCGATGCTCTGGACCAACAACATCCCCAATGGAACTTGTTTGTTGGTTGACGAGGGGCCACCCGAAATCAACCATTGCCAATGCCCGAACTGGATGGCAGGCGCTCGGGTGCCTAACAATGTGACAGAATGCTCTGAGACTCCTTGCCTGTCATATTGAGTTGAGTGTTCGACTTTGCGGTCGCAATGGGGCGATTCCTGTCGCTCCATTGCGACTCAGTGTCATAAAGTCATAGTAGATCGGAGCGTCCAATTGCTTCCAGCAGCCCGTCCCATGTCGACTCCTCAGCTACGACATGCACGGGCAGACCAGCTTCGCTTGCAGCGGCTTCGGTGATGGGGCTGATTGCGGCCAGTCGCAGCTTTGTTCCCAAGTGGACCCGAGCGGCGGGGGAGAGCAGTCGGGCGAGGCTCGAGGCACCGGAGGGGCTGCTGAGGCCGATCCAGTCGATTTCGCTGCGCGCGAGTCGTTCTTCGACGCGCGGGTCGAACGCGGTCACGTCGAAGTTCTCGTAGACTGGTATCTCGGTCAGGTCCGCTCCGGCCGCTCGTAGCGCTTGCGGAAGAACCTCGCGACCGCGAGTGGCCCGCGCCCAGAGCACTCGTTTTCCAGTGACCAGTGGAGCGAGGGCGGCTGCGAGCGCCTCAGCTCGGAACTCGGTCGGAACGAGATCAGCTCGCAGGTGCCAAGTGGCGAGTCGCTCCGCAGTCACGGTCCCAATCGCGGCCAGACGGCAACGCGAGAAGGCTCGTGTGTCGCCGCCGGTTTCCCAGATGCGGCGAAGGAAATGGTCGACGCCGTTGACGCTGGTGAAGACGACCCAGTCGAACTCGGTGAGACGTTTGATCGTCGCATCGACAGCAGTCCAGTCAGAGATCGGGCCGACGGCGATCGTGGGCATCAGCACTGCCTCGCCGCCGAGTTGGCGGATGCGGCGGACGGTCTCTTCCGCTTGATCGGCGGGTCGCGTAACTCCGATGGTCAGACCATGCAGCGCCCGCCGTTCGACCCAGCGGGCCTGATCACGAAGGCGGACACAGTCCCCAACGATGAGCAGCGAGGGGGGCTTCAAGCGGGCTGCTTGGGCGAGACTCGCGATCGTCTCGATGGTTCCCGTGACCACCTGTTGCCGAGGGGTTGTTGCCTGGCAGACGACGGCTGCGGACTCGGTGGGGGAGCGTCCAGCCTCGATCAGCGACCGCGTGATCTGCTCGATGCGGTGCAGGCCCATGTAGAAGACAAGCGTCCCGGGAAACCCGGCCAATTGCTCATACGGCAAAGCACTCTCGGGCTTGGTCGGGTCTTCGTGACCCGTAATCAGCGCCACCGCCGAGGCGTGGTCGCGGTGTGTCAGGGAGATCCCGGAATAGACCGCAGCTCCGGTGGCGGCAGTGATTCCGGGGACGACTTCGAAGGGGATTCCCGCTTCGGCCAGGGCGACGGCCTCTTCACTGCCGCGACCGAAGATGAACGGGTCGCCGCCTTTTAAGCGAACGACGGTCTTCCCTTCACGGGCTGCCGCGATCAGGCGGTCATTGATCTCCGATTGGTCCAGATGCCGACCGCTCGGCCCGTCCACGCGCGAGGTCCGCTCGGTCGTGGCCCGCGTATGCTGAAGCAGGTCGGGATTCGCCAACCCGTCATACAGCACCAGATCGGCCATCCGCAGACATTCCAACCCACGGAGCGTCAGCAACCCCGGATCGCCTGGCCCGGCTCCGACCAGATAGACGACACCGGGGCGAATGACGGAGGGGGTGGGATCAGGCATGATGGAAGGTGTGTGTCACACGAAGTCGGTCTGAATGCCCCTTCCGGTTCACCTCTGCGGCTAGCCGTAGCCGTAGGGTGGGACCAGCCGCTTGGGGCGCTGGCCCACCTTTCCGGGTCCGGGCACCATTCGTGGTGGGCCTGCGCTCCAAAGCGAGCTGGTCCCACCCTATTCGCCCATGCTTAGTGGGCGTGTCCATGGTCGTGACCGATTTCAGCGGGCAGCGTCTTGTCGCCGAACTTCAGCGTCAGTTTCCCGGACAAGCCTTCGATGTCCTTGATGGCTTCCGGAAGCTGGTCCGCAGCGAGTTCGAACCGCGATGACTTGCCGTCGGTTTCGCCGTCCTGGGGTGTTGCTGTCAGGGCGAGGGCGACGGGCTTGCCATCGACCATGGCATCGATCGTGACGGTCCCGTTTTCGACGGGCTTGCTCGCCTTGACGTGCTCGTCGAGCAGGTAAACGCTTAGCTTACGCGTGGCGTCGATGACCACTTCGGCGTGGAACTCTTCTTCGCCGAGTTCGAGGATGTGCCCGTTGTGTGGGCCGTGAACATGCTCTTCCACGGGAGCGTTGTTGGTCACATCGTCCTTGGCATCGAAGGGCCGCGAGTCATCCTTTGCGGTGTTGCAACCACAGAGTCCAGCGACCAGCACCAAACACAGTCCCGCACGCCAGTTCATCATCGTTCCGTCCTCGAAAACCGTTCCGTTCACCGCTTCCGCCGACGCTCGACGGATCGCGAAGATGATTGTACGGGGCCGGGTTCCCGAGGGCGAGGATTACTGCGAAAGGGGCCGACGACGACGGGCGAGAACTTCCGGCAACGGGTACTCGGAGATCGGTATCCCCAAGGTCCGCACCGCTTGCAGCCGCTGCCAGGCGCGGGTCACCAGAGACTCGCGCACGTGGACTGAAGCGGGGTCGAGTTCCGTCTTCGAGAAGAGCCCCTCAACGATCACTGGCGAAAAGGCGGGGTCGACGATGAATTGAGACACCACCGGATTGCAGTGCAGGTGCCGCTCTGGAGTGGAAAGTAGCTGACGGGCATCGACCTCGCCGAGAATGTAACGCAGGTAGAGATCGCTCCCCTCGACGAATTCGACTTCGTCGCCGCAGACTTCACACAGATAACCTTGATCGCACTGGGCCACGGGGAGTCTCGGGTTGTGAATCGCGTGAAGCAGAAACTTAAATCATGAAGTCGGTCTTGAGCCCCAGGATCCGATCGATCAGGTCTTGCGGCAGATCGACGGCTGCTGAGGTTGCATCGTCCAGGTCGGTCGGGTTGAGGCCGCAATACTGCGACCAGGGGCCCAGGTGCCGCCAGCGGCCCGAGCGCTTGGGTTCGCCGGGCAGGACTGGAGTCGTACACCGGTTGCAGCCGATCGTCGAGAAGCCCTGATCGTGCAGGGGATTCACGATCACCTTGTGCTCGGTGATGTAGGCGGCCATTTGCTCGTCGGTGAGATTTGCCAGCGGGTTCAGGCGAATGGTGTTCATCTCGGGGTCGACGGCGATGATGGGGCAAGTCCCTCGGCGGCCGCCGTCGGCTCGGCGGAGACTTCCGATGTAGCAGTCGTACTTCCCTTTTAGCGTCAGCAGTGGTTCGACCTTTCGCCGGTGGCAGCAGTCCTTCTGTCCCTCGACCGAGAGATAGAGGATCCCGAGTTGGGCGGTCTGCTCCTCCATCGTCTGTGCGGGATGGAGCGTGTGGATCGTCAGTCCATACTCAGCGGCGATCCGGTCGCGCGTGGTGAGCGTCTCCTGGAAGTTCACACCGGTATCGACGAAGACAACCGGTGTTCCGAGCTTGAGTCGTGACACCATGTGGCACACGACGCTTCCCGCCTTCTGCATCGCCGAGATCACTGTCAGTCGGCTTCCGAAAATATCGGCCGCCCACCGCAACAACTCGTCGGGAGTTCGGTCGTCGAGCGAGTGGTTGAGTTCCTGAAGCCGGGCTTGAGACAGACGCGCCATCGTGACATTACTTCAAGGGAGGGGAGCGTCGGCGATGAATTCGGTCGCCGCACCAAGAGAATCATCGCGTGAGAGGACCGGTTTGGCAAACGGAAGCCCCGCCACCCGGGCCAGTGACCGTTAGGCTCCTCGGACCTCTCGCATCTTGGCGACATAAGCCTGGGCCAGGTTTTTCATCGCGGCGAAGTCGCCTTGTGCTAGATGTTCCTTGGTGACGAGCGAGCTTCCCAGACCGACGGCTGACGCCCCGGCCTTCACGAAATCGGACAGCGTGTTGAGGTTCACGCCGCCGGTCGGGAGGAGACGAATTTGCGGGAACGGGCCAGAAAGGGCTTTCAGATGGGCTGGGCCGCCGAGTTCCGCAGGGAATATCTTCACGATGTCTGACCCGCATTCCCAGGCGTGCAGCACCTCGGTGGGGGTGAATGCGCCGCTCATCACGACCTTGTCATAGCGATTACAAATCTCAATGACGGCGGGGCGCACGGCGGGGGTCACGATGAACTCGGCCCCCGCGAGCAGCGCCGCGCGGGCTGTTTCGGAATCGAGGACCGTGCCCGCGCCGAGGAGGATCTTGTTGCCGAGACGTTTGCTGACCTCGGCCAGGACTTCCAGGGCGCGGGGGACAGTGAACGTGATCTCGATCACGTCGACCCCCCCCTCGTAGAGAGCTTCCGCGACCTGGACGAGTTGGTCACCGCTGGGGGCGCGGATGATCGCCACGATGCCGAGATCGAGGACACGCTGGAGATCGGTGTGACGGCTCATGAGTTGGGATTGAGTGTGTGAGTGATCCGGATTCGGGCCGGTGCGGATGCCCGTCCGACAAGCCAGCATTGCACTGAAATCAATGAAAAACGGCTTGTAACCTTGCAGTCACAAGCCGTTAAGTTTCATCGCGATCGACCGAGATTACATCTTCGGTGGTTCTGGTGCGCTCACGGCTGCGGCTGCTGGAGCAGCAGCGGCACAGGCGCCGCAAACTGGTGCGGAGCAGCTTGGAGCTGAACCGCAACCACCGCAGGCTCCACAGCCTTCTGGTGCTGCGCAGCTAGGAGCTGCACCGCAGCCGCCGCAAGGAGCAGCGCAGCTTGGGGCTGCACAGCTTGGAGCAGCGTGGCACTTTGGAGCGCGAACCTTTTCGCACTTTGGTGCCTTGCACTTCGGTGCCTTGCAGCACTTGTTGGCAGCCGAAGCATCGCCAACGAACAGAACCAGCGCCAACAGAGCGCCGAACGCGAACATCATCTTACGAACCATGAGAGACTCCTCAGCTCACTCTCGGAATGTCCTACGTCCAATGGGCGGCTCCGAGTATGCCACAACATCCCAGTGGTGTTCGATGGTCTTCTGACTGACAACGCAGACAGTTCCTGCCGAACCAACAGCGTTAAGGTAGCGATTGAGGCAAATCTGTCAAATGAGGCGGCTTTGTGGGATATGCAATTTAGCCGGGTTTGAGAAACTTTTCTGAGATGCCTCATTTTGCATCAACACCGCTGGATTTCTACGCCGAATCTTCGTAGAGTCAAAAGTCGCCTGGGAAGGCAACGGTTCAGCTGGACTGGACTGGATTGGAACTGGGGCCACTCATCTTCCCGAGTAGGAAATGTCGAACTCGCTTAACCGCCTGATTGAGAAGGGTGCGAAAGAAGCCCATTCGCATCGCTTTATCGAGTCCTTCCATCGCCGTCTCGACATGGGCGGGGGTGGGTTCAGGCACTACTTCGACAATCACTGGCCCACGTTTTCCCGCTATTGCTGGGTCGAACATCTAGAAGGTCGCGAGGACCATCCCTGCTTTCAGCGACCCCGAACGTTCGGACTGCTGCACCCAGACATTCATCAGCATGAGCCCCGGGCGGCTGAGTTTGTGAAGCGCCAGTTTCTCGGCCTCAACCAGGACCGGTGCGAGTGGGAACTCCTCGATTTTGCTCGCCGGAAAGATATGATCCGCGAGGCAGGGTTTGATTATAATCGAGATATCTTCGACATTCTGTGTGACTACGGCCTGAACGACTGGCGACTCAGTTGGGAGCAATACTACCGGATCGAAGGCGACAAACTCGTGATTCTGACAGGTCTGGCCTGATCAAACGGCCCCCCCGTGGGATAGGCTTCCAGCCTGTCATCGTGAACAGGTAGGATCGATCACCGATCGCCCCGCAGCCTACGGTGCCCCTCTTGAACCTTTCTCCTCGCCGGTCAATTGTTCTGCTCTTCGTCGTCGCGTGGGTTCTGCGGATCGTCGCCGTGTTTGTCGTGCAATCCGTCTTAGACCAGTCCGGCCGAACGTGGGTCATCGAAGGCGACGCCGAAGGGTACTGGATCCTCGCCCAGAAAATCGTGGCTGGTGAACCGTACGAAATCTACACCCCGCCCCGGCAAGTCCTCCGCATGCCGGGGTTCCCACTTCTCCTGGCCGGTTCGATCGCCCTCTTTGGCAAGAGCCTCTTTGCAGCCCGGCTTGTGCTGGCGACGGTCGGGGCGCTGGGGTGTGTTGGGGTTTATTGGCTGGGACTCTGCTTGTTCAGCCATCGCGTCGGCCTGATCGCGGGGGGCTTGGCGGCTGTCTCCCCGATCTTTGTGGGGTTCAGTGCAATCGAACTGACGGAGACAGCCTTTGCAGTCGCCGCCGTGTTCGGCCTGATCCCATTGAGTGTCGCCTTTCGCTCCGTGAAAGAGCGTCCGCGATCTGACCTGATGCTCGCGGTCATGGCGGGACTCTTGGCCGGAGTCGGGTGCTACATGCGCCCGAGTTGGCTGCTCTTTCCGCCCGCGCTGGTGGCGTTCTTATGGCTGCTTCGTCGTGATAAGACACAGTGCATGATGGCCATCGGAGCGATCCTGGTCCTGATCGCCAGCCTCCTCCCGTGGGGCTTTCGCAACGAACGCGTCACGAATGGCCACTTCGTTCTCACGACGCTCTGGATGGGGCCGAGCCTTTACGATGGATGGAACCCCGGTAATCAGTCTGGTGATAGCGACATGCGGTTCTTCGATCAGGACAACGTCATGGCGACCATGTCCGAGTACGAGATGGACCAGCACTACCGGAAAAAGGCTTGGCAGTTTGCCTTCGACAACCCGAACCAAGTGGCCCACCTCGCCTGGAAGAAGACACTCCGCTACTGGAACCCATTCCCAAACGCCGAGCAGTTCGCGCGTTACCCGGCATTGAAAGCCGTCTCCGTACTCTGGTACGCGGTCCTGTTCCTGCCCGCGCTGATTGGGGCCTGGAAGCTGCGCCGTGAACTGGGCGTGCTGGCGATTACTGCGGGACCAATTCTCTACTTCGCCGCTCTGCACCTCGTCTTTGCGAGTTCCGTCCGGTACCGCCTGCCGGGCGAGTACCCACTGCTGATCCTGACCGCTGTGGGAATGGAGACGCTGTTCGAATGGCGAAGTCGACCGTTGCCGGAATCCGCGACGACTCCCTATCGCCCCTCGTCGGAAGCATCCCCTCGGGATACAATTCCGGTCCGGTAAACTAGGCTGACTCCGCCGCCCGTAAGGAGATTGCGTATCTTTCCGAGGGGAACTTCCCTCCGTGGGCGGTGTCCCGTCTGACGAATAGGGTTGTACGGGATGGTGTGGCTCCGCGTCGGAAAACGCAGCCAACCTTCCTGAGAATCGATCTCACGTGTCACTGGAACCCGCCCATGGCGACCGATTTCCGCCGCAAGGAACAGTTGTCCGAACTCACCGACCGGATCGTGGAAAGCTACCACGAGATTCCGACGATTAACCATTTGGGACACTGTCCGCTGCCGAGCGCGGACGCCATGTTCGAGATTGTTCAGGATCTTAAAGAGGTGCTCTTCCCCGGCTACCGCCGTCGGCAGAATCTGCACATGGGCAATGTGACCTATTACATCGGCGACCTGATCGATGGGCTGCACGACCGGCTGACCGAACAGTTCGCGCGGGCCGTTCGCTATGCCCATGATGCGGCGGGAGTTTGCTGCGACAAGGACCGGACCCCCGATTTCGAGGCTCAAGGCCAGCAGCACGCCATCGAGTTCCTCGAATCGCTTCCCAAACTGCGGCTGCTCTTGTCGACCGATGCGCAGGCCGCTTACGACGGAGACCCCGCTGCGTCGGGCATCGACGAGGTCGTGTTCTGCTACCCCGGCTTCGAGGCAGTCACGGTCCACCGCCTGGCCCACCAGTTGTACCTGCAAAAAGTCCCGCTGCTGGCCCGCATCATCGCCGAGTGGTCCCACAGCCGGACCGGCATCGACATTCACCCCGGCGCGACGATCGGTCCCTACTTCTTCATCGACCACGGGACCGGCGTGGTGATCGGCGAGACGTGCGAGATTCGGACCCGCGTGAAGATCTACCAAGGAGTCACCCTGGGAGCCTTGAGCTTCCAGAAGGACACCGACGGGAACCTCGTTCGAGGCACGAAACGCCACCCGACGATCGAGGACAACGTGGTGATCTACGCCAACGCCACGGTCCTGGGCGGCGATACGACCGTTGGTGCGAACTCGGTGATCGGAGCCAGCGTCTCGCTGACAAAGAGCGTTCCACCGAATACGCTGGTGACGATCGAGAAGCCCTCGCTACGGTTCCGCGAAGCGAGTTGAGGATGTGAACGTCGGTGTGGGCAAAGACCGTCGCTCACGTCGCTCCGCGACTGAGACTTCGAATGACAGTGGACGCTGACCATCAAGTATTCACAAGAATTGTGAGAGGGTGCTATCGCGGAATGCCAGTCGCGGAGCGACATCGCCTACGATGTTTCAAGTCTTCGTCGGCCCACCACCTTCGACGCTGTTCCCAGGAAATGGGGGCCAACGCTCCAAGCGGCTGGTCTCCACCCTACGGCGATGCCAGACTGACATCACAACGGCTGGCCGCACTTCCTTAAGCCCAGCCGAGGTTGTAAACGTGGGATCTTCGACTCTTCGTTACTGCCCTGCCATAACCTTGACATCCCATACTGCAGTATTGTTACAATCGGTACGTCCGTGCCCCACACGTGATTGCCAACCTTGCCATACAATCCGTTGCCTCCCATGGCAACATGCCTATTGGAGAGTGACGGAATGAATTCGACACACACACACACACACACACACACACACACACACACACTAGCTAGAGCATCGAATGGATTTACACTCATCGAGTTGTTGGTGGTCATCGCTATTATTGGCGTGCTGTTATCTCTGTTACTTCCGGCAGTGCAGCAGGCTCGTGAGTCCGCGCGGCAGTCCCAGTGTAAGAACAATTTGAAACAAATCGCCTTGGCGTTCCATAATTTGGAATCGACTCACACCCATCTTCCGGGAGGAGGCTGGGGTCACATGTGGGTGGGGGACTCGGATCGAGGCGTGGGCGCGCCGCAGCCCGGCGGGTGGCTGTTTCAGATCCTCCCGTATCTCGATCAGGGGCCGCTGAGCCAACTCGTAACCGACGGACAACAAGACGTGATTACCCCACAGCAGACGGCAGCAGCCGCGAAGGCGATTCAGATTGCGATCCCGTCAGTGAACTGCCCGACCCGCCGCAGCCATGCATTTGCAGCAAATCGCAATTCCTCCAATCCCGCACTCAACGCCGATCAGGTCACCCGCATGGCTCGTGCCGACTATGCGGCCAATGAAGGCGATAAAAACATCACTTGGGGCGCAGGACCCGTGGACATGTTCGACGGGATCGCGGCCATCGGTGGGCCGGGCGTCACTGGCAACGGGATCAGTTACCAGCGCAGCGAAGTTCGTATGCGTGACATCAGTGACGGGACAAGCAATACCTACATGGTCGGTGAGAAGTACCTCAATCCGGATCACTATACCGACGGACAATCGTGGCGGGACGACCAGAGCATGTTGTCGGGTGATGATTGGGATTTGAACTGTTCCGCAGAGGATCCGCCATCACATGATATTAAAGGGTTCGATGAACATTTCCGGTTTGGCAGCGCCCACTTCTCTGCCTGGAATGTTGCGATATGTGACGGTTCGGTGCATGTCCTTAAATACGAAATGGATGCGAAGATCCACCGCGCGCTCGCCACGCGGAATGGACAAGAGGTGTTCGAGGCACCGTGGTGACTCAGCCAACGGGGGTGCTGCAGAAGGTTGACACCTCATCGAACAGGGCCAATTCGCATGACACCGGAAAAAGCATACGCGATCGCCCTCGAACGGCTGCAAACTCACGGGCATCTGCTGCATTCGCATTTGCTGCACATCGTGGACTTCGACGAGTCGTTGATGCGTGAGGTGAGTGAGCGCCTCGTCCGGGCGGGCCTCGCCGAGGACAACTATGGCATCGAACTCGTGGCGGTTGCTGCGCCGAATGTCTTGACGACCGACAGGGAATCCGACTCGCCGATTGCGACCGCTGGGCATGAGCGGGCTGATGCGATCCAGGTATCTCCTTCCTCCCGTTCGAAGAATGCGACTCGACGGACAACCAAGCTTCCGCGAACCTCGACAGCGGGCGGGCCTCAGCGCAGTCTCCTACGGTATATGTTCTGGGACGCGGGGCGCGAGACTGGACCATTCCCCCGCGAGGATCTGGAACAGCGCCTCGCCGAAGGCCGGTTGCAGCCGAACGAATTCGTGCGGATCGAATCCGATGACGAATGGATTCCCGCAGCGCTGGCCCTCAACCGTACGGATCAGACTCCTGACTCCCCTTTGAAACGGTTGCGTCCTGTTCAGACACCAGCCGAGGAGGTCATCGCAGCGTCCAAGTTGGCCATGTCCATCGCTGCGGCGGCGAAGCGCGGTGCGCCCCCGATGCCCGATTCACAGCCAGCAGGTGGGATGCCCCCCAGGCTTGCGAATGATGATTGGCTGGCACCGTATGGCGGGAGAGGGCGACTTCAGAACGGTGTCGCGATCTTGGTGGTGATGTTGGGCATTTGGATCTATTGGAGTTGGCCACCCGCAGCAAAATCGATCTCGACGGAATTCCATCAGTACGTCATGCAACTGGACGGGATGAAAGATCCGGCGTCACCCGCCTGGAAAGCGTTCGTCATTAGAAACAAGCCACGCATCCAAAAGTTGGTGGAGTCTCTGAAACCGCGTGTCAGTGCCAATCCGGTCGAGCGAAATCTCTTTTGGGCCGGTGAAACAGGTCTGCTGCCGATGCTGGACGAGGGCCTGGATGGTGAATCTCGCAAAAAGTTCAGCACCCATTGGAACAATGCCCAACTACTTCTCGGAGGAACCGTCCCCGTCGACCAAGCCAGCACCGATCCGAGGGCTCACGCGGCCCCCTCGGCTTCCACGCTGGCCGACACCATGATTCCGCCCGGCGCATCGTCGAAAGCTGCGTACGCTCCGTCAGACCCACGCTCCCAGAAACGCCCCGCTCCCCCCGCAGCCAAGAAGCCCACGCGCTGAAAGACCGGCGACACCCACATTTCTTCTCGCTCACCCTCACTGCCCGAATCTCCGCTGTGTGATGATTGTCGTCACACTCAACCGCTACGCACGACAGACTCCAGGAACTAAAATGCCACTCTCCTCTCTATCAACGACTCCTCTTCGCCGCCGCTTGGGATTCACGCTGATCGAACTCTTGGCCGTGATTGCCATCATTGCCATCTTGATCTCATTGTTGCTGCCCGCAGTCCAACAGGCTCGGGAGGCTGCCAATCGAA
Organism: Planctomycetota bacterium; assembly: GCA_043718305.1. GTDB lineage: Bacteria > Planctomycetota > Planctomycetia > Planctomycetales > Planctomycetaceae > TH-plancto1. Next base: position 14,978 of record JAYSVZ010000366.1, read on the forward strand.
CGAAGTGCCAGAACCAACTCAAGCAGATCGGATTGGCCCTGCACAACTACCACGATACTCATCGCAAGTTTCCTTCCGGCTGGGTGTCGAGTGATTTCAATGGTTTCAGCTGGATGGCTCAAATCCTCCCCCAAATGGATCAGGTCAATCTCTACCAGACGATCGTGTTCACTGAGCCCTGCTATGCGAATCCTGCCAATCTCAAAGTCATCCAGACACCACTGGGAGTCTATCGCTGCCCTTCGGACAGTAGCCCACCGCAATTTGATCAATGGAGTTCGATTACGGGTCGTTCCGTACAACGTCAGGCGGTTTCCAACTATGTGGGCAACCTGGGATCCACTCCATTCCCGGACAACACCACCGTCCAAATCCCCACTGATGGCCCCTTCTTCCTGAACAGTAGCATCTCGATACGAGACATCACGGATGGAACTTCCAACATATTTCTGGCGGGCGAGCGGAAGTGGGTCGGAATACATCAGCCGTCGGGACTTCCCAATTTTGGAGACGCCTATTGGGCCGCCACCACGGACGATTGGATTCAGGATATCCTGGCCACGGCGGGAGTAAACCTCAACTCAAAACCGGGTCGTTCACCCCAATTCAGCAGTCGCCACATGGGCGGCGCGAACTTTCTGTTCGCCGATGGCAGCGTCCGCTTCGTGGGTGATTCTCTCGGTTCCGTGGAGGGAGCCACCACGCCGACCACGATGGGGCTGTACCAACGATTGGCCAGCATCAAGGATGGTCAGCCGGTCGGAGAGTTCTAAACGAGAGTGATCTCTCCCAGCGAAGTCGTCCAGCATGTTGTCACGAATTATTCTCCGACTCGCGATGCTGCCGACAGGCTGGCGTGTCCGCGCGGCCACAAAGCTGCGGCAGGAGGCGAAGGTGCCGCACATCCACAGTCTGATCGCCTGCCTGGACGACGCCAATGATGAAGTCCGTGATGCGGTGCGAGACTCTCTCGCTGCGATCGGCCCAGCCTGCGTCCCTGCTCTCCTCGGGCGTTTGGCGAACGGCCCCCCTGAGAGGCGATCCGCGGCTGCACGAATGCTCGGCCATTTCAAAATGTCCGCCACGATCCTCGTCCCAGTCTTGTCGCAATGCCTGAGTGATGCGGACAGTGCCATGCGACAAGCCGCCGCGATGGCATTGGGGCAAATGGGGGCAAGTGCTCGAGATGCAGTCCCCGACTTGCAACGTAGAATCACAGACAGCCAGCACGCGGTGATCATGGCCGCCATCGCCGCCCTTGGTAATATTGGAACCTACGCTCAAGAGGTAATCCCGCAACTCCTCGAACACCTTTCTCACAGCGAACGCCGCGTACGCGATGCCGCAGCCACAGCACTTGGTCAAATCGGGCCTTCATCACCAGCAATTGTGCCGGAACTCATCCAAAAGCTATTTCACCGTGAGGCCATTGTGCGTGCCGGAGCAGCAACCGCACTGGCTGGTCTGGGTTCTATGGCATCCGAGGCCGTCCCGGTGTTGCTTCAACAGTTGGAAGACCAACACGTGAGTGTCCGGCTTGCGGTCGTCAACGCGTTTATACAGATCGGCCCTGGTGCGGCCAGCGTTATTCCTCAACTGATCCAACTCTTGCAAGACAGAGAATGGAAAATCCGAGAAGCAGCGACACGAGCCTTAATTCCACACGGCCAGAATGGGCAACGAGCAGTCCCGGCACTGATCCCCTTACTCTCAGATCAGCACGGGCGAGTTCGACTTTCGTCCATGGAAGCGTTAACCGCAATCGGACCGGCATCACGCCACGCAGCACTCCAAGCATTTGAACTACTCATTGACAAACATCCGTCATTGCGTGCAGCAGCGCGGAAATATTTTGAGAGACTGTCGGGTTCACTGACGGACTTCATGCCTTACTTGAACGAGCAACTGGAATCACATGAGTCGGCACGCAGCCAGGCAGCGTTGATTGCAATCAACGCGGGGTGGCCCGGGCATCGCTTTGGGTGTCTGGATGACGGAGGAACAAGAGGGACTGAATGATCGGCGCGTCCCCCGTAACCTATTATTCCTCTGCAACCCAGACACTCAATAGCAGTGCTTGGGCCACCCTGCCGGATTTGTCGCACAGACCGTGCGCTCTTTAACAACTTTCGTAAAGCACACCCATTTCGCCCCCCGTTGTCATGCAGTCGCTTGCAGTGGCTGGCTATCGTAGAATTGACGGTCTCTCGCCCAGTGGTCCGCGCTGAGTCCTCGGGTATGTTGATCGCCGACGATTTGCGACCCTTTCATCGCCGGATGCGGCGGATGGTGGTGGTGCGCGGTGTCGGGCTGTTGTTGATGGCGGCCATCGGTGGCGGGTTGTGGTGGGGCGGGCTCGATGCGCTCGTTCGTTGGCACGATGGGTTCTCGCGACTCGCACAGTCCGTCTTGTGGCTCACGGGGATCGGTGCGGCGGGTTGGCTGGGCCTTTGGCGTCCGCTAC
>JAYSVZ010000367.1:0-1830 GCA_043718305.1 Planctomycetota bacterium
CAATCCGGGGGATGAGGTGATCGCCTTTGACCCGTGGTTCGTGATGTACAAGCATCTGACCACGCTGGCGGGCGGGACGATCGTGCCGATCTCGACCTACCCCGATTTCCGGATCGACCTCGACAAGGTCCGCAATTCCATCACCCCGCGTACCAAGGTGATCTTGTTCAACAGCCCCTCGAACCCGACCGGCTGCGTCGCGACCGAAGAGGAAGTGCGCGGGCTGGCGGCCCTCGCGAAAGAGAAGAACATCTGCCTCATCAGCGACGAGATCTACCGCGCCTTCTGCTACGACCGTCCCTTCGTCAGCCCAGCCCAGTTCAACGACCAGACGCTGGTCATCGACGGGTTCAGTAAGTCGCACTCGATGACTGGCTGGCGGGTCGGCTGGGCCCACGGGCCGGAGTTCCTGATCCAGCAGATGACGAAGCTGCAGCAGTTCACGTTCGTGTGTGCCCCGCACCCGTTCCAGTGGGCGGGGGCCGAGGGGTGGGATCTCGACATCACGCCGTATGTGGCCGACTACAAACGCAAACGCGACCTGATGGCGGCGGAACTCGCCGGGCACTACGAGATCATCGGAGCCGACGGGGCCTTCTACATGTTCATCAAAGCCCCCTGGGGCACCGCCACTGAGTTCGTCAAGCAGGCCATCGAGAACGAACTCCTCATCATCCCTGGCAACGTCTTCAGCGCCGAGGACACCCACTTCCGCCTGAGCTATGCGGCGAAGGATGAAACGCTGCTCCGCGGGGCGGAGGTGTTGCGGAAGATTGCGCAAGGTTAGCCGCCGGGCTCGCCCGACATCAATCGGCGAGCGTCCGGCGTAAGCCGGATGGTTCCGCGAACACCTCGGATTGGCAGTGTGTTCCGGACATCGCTCTGGATGCCTAGGGAACGCAGGAAGAAGAGGGTTTGAAAAGCGAGCGAGTCCTTTGTAACCTCTTGTTGCTCTGCAACCCAGACGCTCAAAGCAGCGTCCGGGCCACCCGGTCAAGTCGCCCGCGCCGGGGCCATGCGCAAAGCCTCCTGACCCCGCCACCCACGTGATTTGAAAGCTTTTGAATCCCGGTCCCAAGCTTCGCTAGCTCCGGCTTGGGACCGTGGTTGCTAGACTACGGCACCGCTTAGACTCCTTCGCTTCATGAGACTCTTCGATGAAACCTGGTTGGTTGACCCTGGCCCTCGCGGTGGGACTCATCATCCCTCTTCAGCAGGCGATGAACGCCAAGATGCGGACGTTTGTCGTCAATCCGATGTATGCCTCGCTGGTGAATTTCTTTGTCGGTGCGGCATTTGGAATCGTCGTGGCGGCATTGATGTCTGCCAGTGGGGAGCCGGGGAGTTGGCGTCGGGTGACGGACGCTCCGTGGTGGGCGTGGTGCGGCGGGTTGATCGGGATGGTGTTTATCACTGCCGGAGTGTTGTGCGTCCCTCGAATCGGAGTCGCCAGCTTCTCGGCAGCAGTCCTGGTCGGCCAACTGGTCGGGGCGATGGCACTCGATCATCTGGGCTGGATGGGTGTCGTCCAGCGGCAGGTGACAGCCGCCCGGATGGTCGGCGTGGGGCTGTTACTGCTTGGTGTCTGGCTGATCCATCGCGAAGGTTAGGACTGCTCGTCCGGCTCCCCTCTCCCCTCGGGAGAGGAGCTGAGGGTGAGGGTGAGGGTAGAACGACTCTCGCTTCGGCACCGTACTCGAACTGGGGCTGGCGGAGTACGCACCGTGTGGCACGGAGGACTCACCGGCCTGTTGAAGTATGGGCTGGGATTTTCTGGGGTGCTGGAATTCCCCTGACCCCGGTGCGCGGAGGGGCAGCGAGGAGGAGGGG
>JAYSVZ010000368.1:0-5218 GCA_043718305.1 Planctomycetota bacterium
AGGCGTGGGGCGCAAATACTATTGGTCGCTGACATGATTGACTCCGGGGTTTCGCTTCGTGGCAGCATGTCATAATCTGGACCGGTGCGGAGATGTTCACCTTCTTCGAAGAACGTGATGGCCGATGGGACGACTGTTGCTGATCTTGGTGATTGCCTTTTCAATCGTCGGCCCCTTACAGGCCGGCGAAGCGGGGCCTTCGTTTGAGCGGGACGTGATGGCCGTGTTGTCCCACTCGGGGTGCAACATGGGTACTTGCCATGGGAATGCTCGTGGAAAGGGGGGCCTTAAGCTTTCGCTGCGGGGGGATGACCCGCAGGCCGACTTTGTGGCCCTCACTCGCGATCAGTCGGGGCGGCGGGTGAATCCGGCGGAACCGGATGCGAGTTTAATCCTGCTCAAGCCGACCATGCAGATCGCCCATCAAGGCGGCCAGCGGTTCGCCATCGATTCACCGGAGTACGCCACCCTTCGCCAATGGGTCGTCCGGGGGGCACCAGCTGATCCCGCGAACGCGATTCGCGTCACGAGTTTACAGGTCGAACCACGCGAGGTACTCCTGACCGGTGATCAACGGACCGTCGCCATCAAAGCGGTGGCCACTCATTCGGATGGTTCGACGCGCGAGGTGACCAGCCTCGCCTCGTTCGATCTCTCGCTTCCGATCGCCAACGTGAATCGCGAGGGTGTCGTCGACTGCGAGAATTACGGTGAGACGACGATCACGGTGCGTTACTTGCACCTGCGGGTCCCAGTCCGCTTGGCGCGGGTTCCTGACCGACCGGGGTTTGTCTTCACATCTCCGAAGTCGCTCGGACCGATCGACGGGTTTGTCTTTGCGAAGCTGGAGCGGTTGCGGATTCAGCCTGCCGGTGTGTGTGATGATGTGACGTTCTTACGGAGGGCATATTACGACCTCCTCGGAACGCTCCCGACCGCCGGGGAAGCCCAGGCGTTTGTTGCTTCCAGCGCCCCCGCGAAGCGTGCCGCATTGATCGAGGCCCTCCTCGATCGTAAGGAGTTCGCTGAGTTATGGGCCCTCAAATGGTCAGATCTCTTGCGCAACGAAGAGAAGACGCTCGATCGCAAGGGGGTCGAGAACCTCCACAGTTGGATCAAGTCGCAAATCGCGAACGATGCCCCGTGGAACGAGATGGCGGCGACAATCGTGAGCGCTCGCGGCAGCACCTATAGCCACCCACCGGCCAACTATTACCGCGCCCTTCGCGATCCCATCACCCGCGCCGAAGCGACAGCTCAAGTCTTCCTCGGTGTGCGGCTGCAATGTGCCAAATGCCATAACCACCCGTTTGATCGCTGGACCCAGAACGATTTCTACGCCTGGTCGAATCTCTTCTCACGGGTCGACTATAAGATCCTGGAGAATGATCGCCGCGATGACAACGACAAGCACGAGTTCATCGGGGAACAGATCGTCTTCGCGACGACCAAGGGAGGCGTGGATGACCCTCGAACGGGAGAGCCGCGCGAGCCGCAATTCCTCCTTGCTGCTGCGGCCCTTCCGAAGCAGGCCGACCGGTTAGAGGCTCTCGGGGAGTGGCTCGCTGACCCGGCCAATCCGTTCTTTGCAAAGGCCCAAGCGAACCGCGTCTGGTATCACCTGTTCGGGCGAGGGATCGTCGACCCGCTCGATGATTTTCGCGAGTCGAACCCGCCGTCGCATCCGGAGTTGCTCGATCATCTGGCCCGTGAATTCGCGGCGGGCGGGTTCCGCTTGAAGCCACTGATTCGCACGATCATGAACTCGGCCACTTATCAGTTGGCCTCGGAGACGAATGAAACGAACGCCACCGATGAGGCGAACTTCGCGCGGGCCATCCCGCGCCGACTCAGTGCCGAGCCACTACTCGATGCTCTCAGTCAAGCCCTGGATGCCTCCCCCCGGTTCGTGGGCTATCCATCGGGAATGCGGGCCATTGAACTGCCCGGCGTGCGTGCCATTCGCAATCGTGAAGCGGCAGCTTCGCAGTCCGACAAGTTCCTAACGCTGTTCGGGAAGCCTCCGCGATTGCAGTCGGGCGAGTGCGAACGAAGCGACTCGCCCACACTGGTTCAGGCCTTTCAACTGGTCTCCGGTGAGACACTCCAGCAAATGCTGACCGCCGATGACAACCGCATCTCGGACTTACTTCAGCGAAATGCCGGACCGAGCGAGGCGATCCACGAAGCCTACTGGTCGACCCTCAGCCGCCCCCCATCCACCACTGAAGAGGCAGCCTCGCTGGTGATGGTTCGCGAGAGCGGCAGTGATCGCCTGCGTCGCGAGGGGTTGGAAGACCTGTTGTGGAGCCTGCTGACGAGTCACGAGTTCGTCCTTCGCCGGTAATGCGAACCCCCGCCCCATTGCTGCTTGAATTATGCCGCGACATGCCCTCGTCATCACCGTCGACCATCTGGCAACAAGCTTGATCGGTGCTTATGGTCGATTTGATGTCCAAACGCCGACGCTCGATCAACTGGCCGCCCGATCGTTTGTGTTCCATAGCGCCTTTGGTCAAGTCCTGAACGAATCGAAGGAGGGAGACCTCACGCGTCAGCTCGCGGATGGCTTTCAGTCTGCCAGCGTGAACTTTCAATCGCTGATCCCGCCTCGGAATCCGCCGCCTCGCGAATGGACGCACGAGGCCACTGATACGATCCGTCAGACTCTGGCCAGTCCTCAGTCGGAACTGCTCTGGATTCCCTTCGAGGGAATCGCGGACCCGTGGATTCCCACTCACGCCGGATGGGAGGCCGAAGTCGCACAGCGGCTCCGAACCACATGGGAAGAACTCCTGGCAGATGAACCCGGTTTGACTCCCCAGCAAGCGGTCGCTGAACTAGGGGCTGAGGGACACTTCTCAAGGTGTCGTCGACCGCTGACGCCCAGTGTCGATGCCGATCAGCTCAGCCTGGCTCTCTACCAGAGTTGTGTCGAGCGGCTCGATGAACGCCTGGGCCGACTGATCCGCGAGTTCCAGCGGCATGCGCATAACAACAGTCTGTTGATCGTCGCCGGATTATCCGGGGAGAACTTGCCGCACGCCTGGCCCGTGACGCGCCTCGTCCAGCTCACGACCGAAGCTGTCCGCGTTCCACTCTTCGTTCAGCCCGGAACCGGGTGCCCGGTCGGGACGGCAGTTTTGGAACTCGTGTCGGTCGAGGATCTCTGGCCGACAGCCTTGGCCTGGGTCGATGAAGACCGGACTCCGCAGCCCGGTGATCTCCTAAGCGTCGCCCACAAGGTCCACCCGGGACGAGCCTTTATCCGCTGCCAAAGTCCCGATGGCGAAACGCTCGTTCGCACCCCCACGGCGCAGCTCGTAGCGAGGGGTTCCCGAGACAGCGACGCGTCCCAGTCCATTGCGTGGTTGACCCTTAAGCCCGAGGACGAGTGGGACTTGCTGAATGTGGCCGGACAGAATCCAGAACTCGTCGACGAACTCCATCGATTGGCTGGCATTTGATCAGCGAGTAGGATGGCATTGTCGGCGATTTCTCCGAAATCGCCCGGCGAGCGCAGCGAGCCGTTGGAGTGGAGGGCAAGTGACGGTAATTGATGCCCCCGTAGGACGGCCTTTCCAGGCCGTCCATGATCGATTGTTGCAGCCAGACGGCCTGGAAAGGCCGTCTTACGGGGGGCTATTTTCGCCCGACTGCATAGAGTCAAAGCCCGGCCGCTGCGGGCTTGCTTCCGTATCGACTATCGTCTTGCTCGGGAGTTTCTCTCTCGCATTTGGGACGGGCAGGATTACCCATCCTGCATTCGGCCCTCATGCCCAATAACAGATTGCTCTCATTCACCTCATTGAGAAGTCTCATGCCTGACCCGATTCGCCATTGGTCGTTCTCCTCCTGTACGCAACTCGCCTTTGGGTGGGGCGCGATTCGTGAACTGTCTGTCGCCGTGCGACGCTTCGGTTGGAAGCGAGTCCTGGTCATCACGGACCCGGTGATTGCCAAACTCTCCATGATGAGTGCCGTCACGGATGAGTTGCGACGCGGGGGAGCCTCACCGGAACTATTCGATGGCGGTGAACCCGAGCCGTCGGTGGAAGCTGCAAACCGGGCCATCGCGGTGGCTCGCGCGGGGCAGCCCGATGCGATCATCGGCCTGGGCGGAGGGAGCAACATCGACCTGGCCAAAATGACGGCGGTTGTTGCTCGGCACGGTGGGACTCCGCAGGACTACTTCGGTTTCAACAAGGTTCCCAGCCCGACCATTCCTCTGATCGCGATCCCGACCACAGCCGGAACCGGCAGCGAGGTCTCGCACTCCTCAGTCCTGACCGACAGGCAAAACGCCGTCAAAGTCAGCACGCAGAGCCGCTATCTGCGGCCCGCGCTGGCGATCGTCGATCCCGAGTTCACGCTGACCTGTCCCCGCAAGGTGACCGCCGACAGCGGGATCGATGCCTTGACGCATGCCATTGAGGGGTACACCAATACGCGGTCGCGGGATCTGGCGATCGCCATTGATGAGCCGTTCGCCTATGAAGGAAAAAACCCGCTCAGCGACCTTTTCGCCGAGAAGGCGATTCGCCTCATCTACCGGTCTCTTGCCAGAGCAGTCGAAGCTCCCGCTGACCGAGAGGCGCGAGAAGAGATGGCCCTCGCAGCCACGCTGGCGGGGATGGCCTTCTCGAATAGCGGTGTGGCCCTGGTCCATGCCATGGAATACCCGCTGGGAGGAGCTGTGCATTGCACACACGGCGAGGGGAACGGGTTGTTGCTGCCGCATGTGATGCGTTACCTGCGGGATGTTCGAACGCGTGAGTTCGGCGAGATCGCGGGATTTCTCGGCGTCGACCCGCGCGGCATGACCGACACCGAAGCAGCCGATGCAGCGATCCTCGCGGTCGATACCCTTCGCGAACGGATTGGCGTGCCGGGGCGGTTATCGGAACTGCATACGACGGCTGACCAATTGCCGAACCTCGCCCAGAAAGCGGCCAGCATCACCCGGCTGATGCTGCTCACTCCGAAACTTCCAACGGAGATGGAGATCCTGGAGATCTACCAGCGGGCCTTGTGAAATAGTCCGAACCGGAATGCGCGAGCGACTGGACGCTACTTCGAACCCTCGACGACCTGAATGGCTTCGATCAGGCCGAGAAAGAGGGCCTCTCGGTCGAGCGGTTGGAGTCCCTTGGCTCCGGGCGTCCCGAGGAGTTTCCAGAAGTCCGGCCCCTTTCCTTGGACCACCGACCAACCGGCC
>JAYSVZ010000369.1:0-1828 GCA_043718305.1 Planctomycetota bacterium
CGTCTACAACCTCGTCACCAAGCGGGCGATGGCGTACGGCGATTCGCTGATGGAGTGGATCGACGGCAACCTGGGCTCGAAGCTGACGATGAAGTACCCGGCCATCTATTTGATGGAAGAGGGCGCTCGCGGAGAGACGCTGTCGATCGCCTTCGCCGGGGATGGCCAGCACCAGGACGCCGGGGCCAAGATGGTCCACTGCGCGCCCAACACCAGCAGCCGCATCATCTCGAAGTCGATCAGCAAGAACGGTGGCCAGGCCAGCTATCGCGGACTGGTCAAGGTCATGAAGGGTGCCCACAACTGCAAGAGCAACGTCGTCTGCGACGCCCTGATCCTCGACTCGTCCAGCCGTAGCGACACCTACCCGTACATCGAAATCGATGAACAAGATGTCGCCATCGAGCATGAAGCCAGCGTCTCGAAGATCGCCGAAGATCAGCTGCTCTATCTAATGAGCCGCGGTCTGACCGAAGCCGAAGCCAGCGCCATGATCGTGACCGGTTTCATCGAGCCGCTGGTGAAGGAGCTGCCGATGGAGTACGCGGTGGAAATGAATCGGTTGATCGAGATGCAGATGGAAGGGTCGGTGGGGTAAGGGAAGCTGTCAGCGATCAGCAATCAGCCAGAGACTGGAGAAGGCATCTTATGGCGACAGCGACGCATTCCCCAAAGATGACGATCGAGGAGTTCCTGGCACTTCCGGAAGACGGTGTTGATCGTGAACTGATTGCTGGTGAGGTCCGGGAGCGAGGCCCATCCATCCACGGCATGCTCCATGCCAGTTGCCTTGCGAAACTCGCCTACTTGATCGGCAATTGGTCGCACGCCAACCCATCGAGCGGGGTTGACGTTCTCGCGGGACAACCCGGATTCATCATGCAGCGCGAACCGCCAACCGTGGTTGGTCCTGACTTCGCTGTGGTGGCTGCCAAGATTCCGACTGATCCGAGATCGGGGCTGGTGGAAGGCGTTCCGCGACTCGCCGTGGAGATTCTTTCCCCTTCCGACAATCAGGGTGACATCCATGAAAAGCTGCGGCTTTATCTCAATCATGGTGTTGCGGTCGTGTGGGTCGTGGACCCAGATGACCAGAGCGTTCGGGACTACCGCACGGGGCAGCTGGTGACGTTGTTCAGTGGGGAACAACTGTTGGTTTGCGATCTTGAGATGCCGGGGTTTTCTGTGCGGGTCAATGAGCTGTTTTGCTAAGAAAAAGGGGGGACGAGCATGAGTACCACAACGGCCTTAGTCACCGCCGACGAGTTCTCGGCAATGGCCCATGCACGCCCGTCGGAACTGATTCGTGGGGAGATCGTGGAGATGACCAGCCCCGGTAGTCGACATGGCAAGGTGTGCAGTAACGTGTCTTTCCTGTTGGAGACTTGGTCGCGACAGCAGTCTTCACCTTGGTGCATCCTCTCGAATGATGCAGGCGTCCTGACCGAGCGTGATTCCGAGACCGATTCCGTGCGCGGCCCCGATGTCTACGCAATCCGCAACGATCGGTTGCCCGATGGTGAGCTTCCAGTCGGGCACATGAGCGTGGCTCCCGAACTCTGCGTGGAGGTGCTGTCGCCGTCCGACCGCTGGCCCGATGTGTTGTCCAAAGTCAGCGAGCTGCTGCGGGCGGGCGTCCATGAGATGTGGGTCATCGACCCCGCTCACCGCCGGGTGCATGTCTTCCACAGCGACGACGAGCCAACCGTCCTCGACCCAGACGAACACCTGACCAGTACCGCCCTTCCAGGACTGGCGTTTGCGGTCCAGGAATTGTTCTTTCTGACGTGATTCGTTTCCGTTCTCTTCTGCCGACTTGTTCCGGAAC
>JAYSVZ010000370.1:0-1826 GCA_043718305.1 Planctomycetota bacterium
AGTCAGTACCTCCCCAATCAAGTGATCACTGGCTTGGGGCTGATGCTGACGATCTCGGTCATGGCTCCAGTCTGGGAGAGTGCTTACCGCGAGGGCGTCGAGTCGTATCAGCAAGCGACCTTCGCCGATGCCGACGCACAGCGGGCCGGTCTTCGCGAGGCCGTGAATCGCGGTATCGACCCGCTCAAGCAGTTCATGATGCAACAGATTCAGGCAGCGGGGAACGAGCGAACGGTCTCGCTGTTCTTGCGGTCCCGCGAACGGCAGACGGGCGAAGCGGGACCGAAGTACTTCGAAGATCTGCCGCTCAGCGTGTTGATGCCCGCCTTTGTCCTCAGCGAGTTACAGGTCGCCTTTCTGATCGGGTTGCAGGTGCTGCTCCCGTTCTTGGTCATCGATCTGGTCGTCTCTTCGTTGCTGACCGGGCTAGGGCTTTCGACCTTGCCCCCGCTGTGGGTGTCGTTGCCGCTGAAGCTGCTGGTGTTCGTGTCGATCGATGGGTGGGCGCTGACAGTGCAGATGTTGCTGCAAAGTGTGAGTGCGTCATGAATCCCGAAACGGGTATCGATCTGCTGACTCAAGCGGTCTGGACGATCCTAGTGATCGGCGGCCCGGTGCTGGGTTGTTTGTTCGTATCGAGCGCTGTCGTGAGCTTGCTCCAGGCTTCGACACAATTGCAGGACCAGACGCTGTCGACCGTGCCGCGATTCGTGGTCGGCGGGGTCGCGGTGGCTTACTTCTTGCCGTGGATGGTGGATCGACTGGGGGAGTTTGCGAGGGAGGCACTGACGCGTGGGTTTTCGGGTTGATTGTCGGCGATTTCTCCGAAATCGCCGGTGCGGCGCCCGCCGAGTGAATCGCCGCTCGAATAAGAACAGACTCGTTCCAGAAGAGCTGACTCTCGTTCGAACCCTCCTCCAACGTCGTCACGTCGCCCCAGCGATTTTGGAAAAATCGCCGACAATGACTGACAGCCGGGTCCGTGTTCGCCCCTCACCCCCAGCCCTCTCCCGGCGGGAGAGGGGAGCCGGAAGGTTCTCATCGCCCTCGCCTTTGCCTTGATCTATGTCCGCCTTTCTCCCCACTGATGTTTCCGCCCTTGTCCCGCCTGAATGGGTGGCGACGGGGCTGGCGGCTTGCCGGATTGGCGGGATGCTTCTGGCATGGCCAACGGTGGGAGCGGGAGTCGTTCCGTGGCGGGCTCGGATCGCGATCGCTCTGGTCGTGGGAGTCGCGGTGGCGGGGACGGTGCCCGCATCTTCGTACGTTCCATTGAGTTTTTCGGTGGTCTTCGGCGAGCTGCTTGGCGGGCTGCTCTTGGGACTTGGTCTACGCGTGGTCCTCACGGCTTTGCAGGCTGCGGGCACCTGGATTGATGACCAGGTCGGAACCGGTCTCGCCGCCGAGTCAGTCCTGAATGAGTCCGAAGACAACACACAAGGCACAGCCCAACTCCTCGTTTGGATGGGGACATGGTTGCTGCTCACGATGCCGCTGGGGGCGGACATGGTCTGGATCGAGTCGCTTCGCGAGTCGTTTGCTGTGCTGCCGGTCGGAACGATCGGATCGTCCGATCGGCTTCTCGCGCTGACGGTCGCGTGGCTCCGCGCGGGGAGTATTCTCGCGATCGGAATTGCCATGCCGATCTGCCTGATGCAAGCGCTGCTTCACGGCGGGTTGGCCATGCTGAGTCGCAGTTGGGGAATCCCACTCGGGCACGCGATGTCCCCCTTGCGAGCAACTGTCGCGATCGCCCTCTTGTGGGTCTTGATCCCTCGGCAAGCTGAACGGATCGAGGCCGAACTGGGACAGATGCGCCCCTCCGA
>JAYSVZ010000038.1:0-2829 GCA_043718305.1 Planctomycetota bacterium
GAAACCATCCGCATCCCGGACGGCGAACTCGCCAATTGGTTCCGCACCGCTCTCCAGACCGCCTTCAAAGACATCGGCGAAGTCCAGCGGCAACAGCGACTGACCCAGAAAAAGCGAGCGGCCGAGATCGAGGCCATGCAGGAACGCCTCCTGAACGCGTACCTCGCGGGCACGATCGACGAACAGGCGCTGGCCGCCAAACAGATCCAACTTCGCGACGAGGCGGCCACACTAGCCGCGACGGTGGCCACGAGCGAAACCCTGGCCCCGGACGACGTACAAACGGCCCTCGGGGTCTTCCAATTCGCCCAAAACGCCGCCCAAATTTGGCGCGGTTCAAAGATGGACCAAAAACGCGAGATCCTCGACGCGGTATCTTTGAACCGCCTGCTCGGCGACGTAACTCTAGTCGTAGAAAAGAGAAAGCCGTTTGACGAACTCGCCAAACGGCCTCTTGTTACACCAAGTCGGGGCGACAGGATTTGAACCTGCGACTTCCTGGTCCCAAACCAGGCGCTCTAGCCAAGCTGAGCTACGCCCCGAAATGTTACAGGGTCATGACTTACGTCAAGATCTGTAATCTCAATCTTTGCAGACTGCACCAGCGATGCAGAATTAAGTCAGTGTGCATGGTAGCGAGGAGGTTGGAAATGCGAAAGTCAATCTTTTGAAAATGTCAGCGACCAATAGAAATGTCACATGGTTTGACCATGTGAAAATGTCACATGGGGGCACCCCGCCGGGTGGCCGGGGTGGCGGGTGGCTGCAGTTGAGGGTGGGGGCATTGGTGCGGCGTCACTTCCCGTTCCGCCACGGGTGGTCGGCGGCGGGGGTGGATCGCTTTTGCGTGGGCTTCAACTTCAGCTTACTGGCGGGTGGACGAACGATGCGGAGCGGTCGCGCGGGGAGTTCCTGCCACGACAACTCTGGTCCGCGATCGGTCAGTCGCAACGCCCCATCCAGCAGTTGACTCACCATGATTTTCTTCTTGGCCAAGGTCAGCTTCTGATGTCGTTCCGGAATGTGAAAAACGCGATTGCACCATGACACGGTCCCATCGTTTACACGACACGGTCTTCCTCAACACACCGCACATGGACGAGCGGCATGGCCCACGCCCGCAGCTCCGACCACCGCTGGCAGTTCTTCTGGTCCCACCTCGCTACCCGATCACGACCGACGTTTGAATTGCACTGGCTTCGTGTTCCTCATGGATTAAGACTTGACTGGAACCGGAGACTGATCTCCCCGCTCGCTGGTATACTTTGATACATCATGCCGCAACCCTCCTCGCAGCAGTTCCCGGGGATTGGGGGGATTTCTGACAAATCGGTTCGATCATCGGACATTCATTGGTCGCAGAACCTTTCCTCTGGAGTTACCCGTGACCACGACGTTGCCGATCTGGGTCGAGCCGCACGACTCGGCCCACCTTTCGGATGGGGCTTTGCTGGAGGAGTTGGTCCGTCCCGGGCTGGGGCAAAAGGGGCGGGCCGAATGGGCTATGCGGTGTCTTGTCGAGCGGCACAGCCCGATGGTTCTGGCGGTTTGTCAGCGTTCGCTGGGGGATCGGACTGATGCGGAAGATGCGACTCAAGCAGTCTTCATGGTCCTTTGGAAGAAAGCTGACCAACTTTTAACGGCTTCGATCGTTGGCTGGTTGCACCGAACGGCCACCTGGGTCTGTCGCAACGCGATCCGGTCCCGACGGATTCGGCGACACCATGAATTCCAGGCAGCTGCGATGAACACAACGACTCTGTCCGAACCGATCGATTGGGCTGCCGTTCGCGAGGTACTCGATGCGGAACTTGACCAGCTGCCCGATAAGTACCGGTTGCCGCTGATCATGTTTCATCTGGAGGAGCGGTCGCTCCACGAGATCGCGATGACCATGTCGACCAGCGAAGGGACGATCGGCACCTGGCTGGTCCGGGCGCGCGAGATGTTATCGAAGCGGTTACTTAGGCGGGGGCTGATGATCGGAGCAGTAGCCTTGGCGGTGGGGCTGACAAGTGCTGCCCAGGCGTCCCCGGTGGCACCGACATTTGTGGCATCGACGGTGACTGCGGCCAGCCTGTTTGGGACGGGCCAGGCGGTGACCGCTGGCGGAGCGACGGCAACCTCTTCGCTCTGGGCGGGCGAGGTGCTCCAGGGAGCCCTCTTCACACCCATCAAGTGGGCCATCGCCGGGGTCGTGGCCGGTGGTGTGGCGATTTCCGCGCTCGTCGGCACATGGATCGATTCCATGGAGCCAAACAACCCTCCGCAGGCACTACCCGCCGCATCCTTGGAGACTCCGCCCGCCGATACGAAGCTGGTCGAGGTCGCCGCCGGAACCCCCGCGCCCCTCGAAGAAGAACTCGATCCGGCCTTCGGCGGAGTCATCGGCCAAGTTGTGACCGACGATCCGATTCCGGAGCAAGCGCGGATCGACCTTCCCGCTTTGAAAATCAGTATCCCCGACCAGACGCTCATCGTCGATCCGCAAACCCGCGGCGTGCAGAACGTTTTCATCTTCATGAAGAAGCCTCCCGCGACGATCGCTCCACAGTTGTTGAAAGCCCCCACGGCAAAGCTCGTGGTCGATAACGTCGCGGCGGGTTACGTTCCGCATGCCTTCATCGCTCGGGCGGGGCAGCCGATCGTCTTCAAGAATGCGAACCCGTTCGCGATCAGCGTGCATACCTTTTCCGCAGCGAATCAAGCCTCTAACTTTTCTCTTCAACCGATGGACCGAAGGGGGATCACCCTGACCTACGCCAAATCCGAAAGTCTCCCCATCAGGATCGTATCTGACATTCACCCGTGGATGAGTGCGTATCTGCT
>JAYSVZ010000371.1:0-5198 GCA_043718305.1 Planctomycetota bacterium
CGCCGCGATCTGCTCGATTCGCTGCTGCATATGATGGCCTGCAAGGCCGCCATCAAAGCGGGCCAACGGCTCTCGCAAGAGGAGATCACCTCACTCCTCGACCAGCGGCATCTGTGCGATGACCACCACCACTGCCCACATGGCCGACCGACATCACTGAAGCTGTCGAAGATGGAACTCGACCGGCAGTTTGGCCGCTTGGGGTAACTCACTGGGGCGTGGCAGCAAATGTTGGCCTAACCAACTTAGTGAGGCGCTGGTTAAGCCGGTTTGTCAAGGTGATTAAGAAAATCGACATTGCTACCATTTTTTGGCGGTGAATTCCGCCGGTGTGCCCTTAGAGTTGGCTTCGTGACAGGGCTGGCTTGTCACAGTTCTCGTGGAAGCATGGGAGGGAAATTCGACATGAGCAGAGAGTTGATCCAACGAAAACTGGTTCAAATCGAGCGGCGGCGGCGAATCGAAATCCGAAAGGCGGCCGACCAAGCGGCCGAACGAGTGCCCAAGGATAAACGAGAAGCTGTCCGCTGGATCCTGGAAGCTGTGATCGAAGATCGCACGATCAACATGAAGAGGGAGAGTGAACGTCTTGAAATGACGTTCCGGGAGCTCTACGTGTTGATCGGTCGCGCATTGTCACTGCTGAACGATGAGTTGTGGGGGGACATCTGAGAGGGCAGTGAGCATGCGTCGTGCTTGTCTGACCTCTCGCACACTTTCGAAAGGGGAGCCCGAATGAAGTTCGGCGACAACGTCGATTACAAACGGCTTTACCTTCGCTCGATGATCGAAACAGCGAAGGCAAAGTTGGACATGGACGATCAACGAATGATCGACATGGTCCTTGAACTCCTTGAACACCAGCATGGCATGAACGTTTCACTGGTCTCACGTGAGTTCAGCGTTCCCAGGTCGACCATGGATCGACGGATGGGAAAGGCGCTTCTCAAATTCAGAGAAGCAATCCGAGAAGATGGAGACTGGTTGCGTGATTGGGGATTTGATCCTGACTGCCCTCGGGATTAGTTCGACACCATTCACGCGATCAAAAAATCCGAACTCCTCAGCTTTGGCCGACACCGCATGCGGTGTCGGCCTTCTTTTTTGTAATCGTGATGTTCACCACCGGGATGATTGTGAGATTGAACAAAGAGGTTCGACGAGATTCTCAAGCACATCTCGAACGATTGGCTGATCCTCTTTGTTCACTCGCAAGACATACTCCTCCATTGATGTGGGGTCCGCGAGTTGATGGCCCATCAGCATTGACATGGCTGCGCGTCCGATTGCTTCGTATGTCTCGTCGCTGTGTGTTGACATGTGGCTTCCCTTAGTTAGATGTGATGACTCGTGATTGGCGATACAGACCACGGTATCTGGCTGCCGATGCGTCTAATTTAAGCGAGGAATAAAGGAGTCACCGTTTTTTGCAGTCGAAAGCATATCATTTGAATGAAGCTGCTTGCAAATTGAGCGCATTTGCATACATTCATCGGCATTAGCTGATTCGTGTCAACAGGATGATCGCCATGGACGAACTTCAGGATGAACCTTTACCAGAGGGCAACATGATTGAGAATCAGTCTTTGGAGCAAGAAATCACCATCGAAAAACAACAACCAAAACAAAAACAAACCCGCACCTCCAAGGAAGTGGTGTTTCAGTCCGATCTCAACTGGCTAAAAGAAGCAATCAAGTCCGGAAAGAACTATTGGGACAAGGATACTGTGCCAGGAGTTCCAAAAAGTGAGTGGGAACGAAGGTTCAAGCGGCTTTGGGAGCATTGGGGTGATTGGCAAAAACTTTCGAGCATCTTTGCAGTCCAGCTACCTCTGCTTGAGCGAGTAGAAGGAAAGTACGCCTTTCGAATTAGGGTTCGACCTTTCGTACGAAGCCTCACCGAAGAGAGACTTTTTCGGAATGGTGTGAATGAACTGTGTGCCGAAGAGACGTTGGCACAAAACGCAATGCAAGAGATGTTGGGTGCCGAACCGCTGATTCCGCGACGGGCAAGGTTGTTTATTGGGGTTGGCACCATGTGCTACTTTTTAGCTCAGCAGCTTCTTCAGGAGAGAGTGGACGGGAATCCGACCTTGCATTCAACGATCATTACCCCAAGTTTGGAGGTGGCTTCTCTGCTGAATCAGCAACCAACGGAGCACTTTTTGAACCTTGATTCCAGAAAAATCGAACTTTCAGGAACAGTCTTGAATTTCCAGAGAGGCTCAGTGATGGCGCAGTGGAATCTGCCCCCCCCCCACGACCTTGAGGTTGATAAGGATAAAACCGTGGTGATGGGATTTCAGTCGATCTCAATGGACGGAACCATTCACACCAAACATGGCCAAACGCTTTGGCTAACCGAACGCGCGCTCAAGAAGGCAAGTTCCGTGATCATTGTTGGTAGGTACGAGCGACTGCACCCGAATCTCGTTATCGACCCAGGCGAGGAAGTCACTGAAACCTTCGAGAGTCTAATCAAATCGATTCCCACCTATCTGCTGACGGACGGCGAACCGCCGGACGGCTTCAATCGGAGTCGTTTCACTGAAGTTCGGGTCTTAGTTAGCCGGTAGGTGCGCCAGGTGCGCTCTACCCCACAACGACCCGCGGTTGCTTCGCGGGGTCAGCTTCGGCCTTGCGAACGAGCTCGCGGACCATCCACGGGACGTTGCCTTCCCCAAAGAGGACGAAGCTGAAGTTGGCTGCCATAGGGCTTTCATCGGACCAGCCGAAGTGGATCTCCGGCGGGCGTCCGGTCTTGGAGAGTTCCAGGCCGACAGCTGCCAGCACGTGGGGGATCGACGCGACCTTGCCGAAGCGGAGGATGATCCGCCCCCCTTCCTGGGTCACCTCGAGTTCGGGTGACTGGTAGAACTCGCTGACATCCCCCCGCTCGACCTCGATGAAGACGATCGGGTCATCGGCTGTGAAGTGGTGCTCTTTGCGGATGCTCTGTTCTTTTTCTTCGAGATCGCGACCGCCGGGGCGATGCGGAACGAGGATCGGGAACTCCAGATGCCGCATGCTGTCCCACAGGAAGTGTGATTCGTCGTTCTTATAGCGAAACCCGGTGAACCGCAACTCGGTACTGCGCATCGTCCGCGACCAGAGCGAAGAGACAATAATCGCCAGGATGAAGCCACTGGCGATCTTCATCCCACCGGGGCGCTCGATAATCACAGCGATGGTCGTATACAGGAACAGGACGCCGATCATCGAGTAGCCCCATGGCCAGCGGCGAAACCAGGAGCCGGTGCGGGTGCGGTAGACCTCGATCACCGTGGCGATCGCGGCACTCGACATCAGGACCAGCACGCCAGTGGCATAGGCGGCTCCCTGCGCCAGAACATCGGCATTAAAGATCCACGTCACGAACAGATTCACGAGCGTAAACAGCATCACCAGCGGGCGGGTGGCCGCCGCCCACTCGGGAGCCATGCCGTACCGCGGCAGGTATTGCGGCACCAAATTGAGCAGCCCGGCCATGGCACTCGCTCCGGCAAACCACAGGATCACCACCGTGCTGATGTCATAGATCGTCCCGAACACGCTGCCAAACAGTGGCGAAATCTTCTCTGGGCTTTCGCCGTGGGCGATGTAAGCCAAGGCCCGGTTGGCGGCCTTGGGCTTCGGGGCTGTGACGTGTTGGCGGGCGGCTTTCTCTCGCAGATGACCTTCGAGGGTCTTGATCTGGCCGATCGTCTCGTCCACGGGGACGGGGCTGTGCCCCCATAAACTCGTGAGGATCGTTCCGAACAGACTTTGCACTTCGGATTTCTTCGCGGCATCGGCCGGGTCATCGATCACCAGCTCGACGATCAACTCCTTCGCCGGGATCAGCGTCACCGTCACGATCGACGACACGATCAGGAACCCCGACATGATCAGGGCGGCTGTCACCAGCAGCTTGCGCGTGCCAATGATGCGGTCGGCCAGTCGGGCTTCGGGGGTGTCGCCTTTTCCATCGACGAGCGGCATGACCGCGATGCCCGTCTCGAACCCGCTGAGGCCCAGCGCCAACTTCGGGAAGAACAGGAAGCACAGCAGCACAATCGTGCCCCAGCCGGTCCCACTGACCGGCACATGCGCGATCTGCCAGTCACCGCTGACGACGGATTGATACCAGTCGCTGATGAGTTGGGGATGCGTGGCCAGGTGCCGCAAGCACTCGACCATCAGGATCAGATTGAGCCCCAGATAGACCGTCACGATCCCCACGGCGATGACGATCACCTCGCCAAACCCTCGCATAAACGCAGCGCCGAGCATCACGAGCAATATCATCGTGAGCGTGATCTGGCTGTGCAGGAACTCCGGCGACTGCTTCCACAACGGGTTGTGGATCAAATGCTCAGCGGCATCGGCGGCGGAAAGGGTCTTTGTAATCACGAAGTCGGTGGCTGCAAATCCGAGCAGCACCAGGATCAACAGCTTGCCGCCCCAGCCATGCACCAACCGCTCGAGCATGGCGATCGAGCCTTGCCCGTGCGGTGATGACCCGGCGACGTAGCGATAGATCGGCACGGCCCCGACCAGCGTGACGATCACCAGGAACAGCGTGGCGAGCGGGGAGAGCCGTCCGGTGGCCTCGAAGGCGATCGACGGCTGATACCCCAGCGTGCTGAAGTAGTCGACCCCCGTGAGGCACATCACCCAGAGCCAGGGACTCGTATGAGCATGCGCGGCGGGTTTTCCGCCGGAAGCGGGACCGGAACCGTTCACGGTTGCGGCCTTCGTAGTCGAGGACATCGTGTCATCACAAGGGGACTGCCGCACGGTTTCGCTAGCGGCTTAAGCAGCGTTCGGAGACCAACGGCCTCCACACTCCGAAAGATCACCAGAATTCTGATGGTCCCGCAGAATCAGCAAGAGCTGAGACCTTGATTCTCTTCGAAGAGCGTCCCGGTCGCCATCCCGAAAACTGTACATTCGTATCAATCCGGGAGCTGATCGGGAAGCAAGGGGCGCTCGGGCCGTTTCCAGAACGACCCGCATACGCGGAACATGATGAGTCCGGTCAGGACACCGACCATGCCGATCATCGTCCACCCGTTGGCCATTCGCGGCGGAGCAGAGGCCACTGCGGCTGGGTGGTGCCGCAGTGTTTTGGCCACAAAGAGCGGGGCCAAGTGCATTCCGCCTTCAGTCGCGTAACCGTACTGCTTGACGAAGTAGCCGTCGAAGGCGACCTGTTG